>JAFZJK010000229.1 GCA_017553965.1 Lachnospiraceae bacterium
GATATAAAGTACATTCGAAAGAAGGTAGCTAAGTTCAAGAGAATGTAAAACGGATTTATCAAGAGTGTAGATCAAGAAAACTATAATATTTTTTACAAGGAGAACAGAAAATGGCAGAGAACAAAAACAATTTTGCAGAGACAGTCACATCGTTATTCAAGGGTATGGACACATTTATCTCGACCAAAACTGTCGTAGGTGACGCTGTAAGGTTTGATGACGGCACAGTTATCCTTCCTCTTGTTGATGTAAGCTTCGGTGTTGGTGCCGGTGCATTCATGAAGGATGAGAAGAAGAACAGCGCAGGCGGCGGAATGGGCGGAAAGATCACTCCCAACTCCGTACTTGTGATCAAGGACGGTCAGTACAAGCTTGTAAGCGTAAAGAGCACCGATGTTGTATCTAAGGTCATCGATATGGTTCCGAACGTTATAGACAAATTTAAGAAGTCACCCAAAGACAAGGCTGATGAAAAGGAAATGGTAAAGAAGGGCGAGGACTTCCTTAAGGAATAGGAGAGTTAAGTAAAAATGAATAAGTTAAAGAAATGGATTGCAGCGCTTTTAGCTTCAGTTATGGTTCTGTGCTGCTGTACCGGCTGTGATATGCTGGCCGGTGAAGGCGGTGCCGATGTTGTAGGCGGTCTGGTCGACGCTATAGTAGGCGGCGGTGAAGGCGGCGGTCTTGGAGGCGGAACGGGCGATATAGTGAGTTCACTCTTTGACGCGTTTTTGGGCGGAAACTCCGCAGATTACGGTTGGGGCGAGTCATCGTACAGCGGCGGCTTTGATAACCTGTTAGGCGGACAGTCTTCTTCAACTTCGACATTCAGCTATGCCGATGTTGACAGCATTCCTGCAGGTAATGCCAGCGGTAAGGTTACCTTAATGGTATATATCATCGGCTCCAACTTAGAGAGCGAGAACGGCTGTGCTACCATGGACATCCAGGAGATGTGCAAGGCAGAGATCGGTGAGAACATCAACCTGATCATAGAAGCAGGCGGTGCCAAGAAATGGCAGAATAACATAATGACTTCAGGCAGCGTCGGAAGATACAGAGTAGTCGGAAGCGGCATGCAGAAGTTGGAGGATCTCGGAAGACGCAGCATGGTAGAGCCTTCTGAGGTATCGGATTTCATTAAATTTGCAAAGACCAATTACCCTGCCGACAGATATTGCTTCATATTCTGGGATCACGGCGGAGGAACACTTGCTGGTTTCGGTATGGATGAGCTCGCTACAGGAGATCTTTCTCTTGATGAGATTGCATCCGTATTTAAGAACAGCGGCATAAAGTTTGATTTTATCGGCTTTGACGCATGTCTTATGGGTACCGTTGAGACAGCTTACGCACTTAGCGGAAGTGCTGATTACCTTATAGCAGCAGAGGAAGAGGAGCCCGGATACGGCTGGCATTATACAGGCTGGCTTAAGGCACTTTCCAAGAATCCCCAGCTTGCTACCGAACAGCTCGGCAGTATCATCGTAGACGATTTCGTAGCTTCCAACGGAAGACAGAACGTAACACTGAGCGTGGTCGATCTTAAGAAGATCGGTGATGTATATTCTAAGCTTTGCGACCTTTGTGCTGCAGGTAACAAAGAGATCGCATCAGGAAGATATACCGAGATCGCTAAGGCAAGAAAGAATACAAAAGCTTACGGCGGCGGCAAATTTGAGCAGATCGACATAATCGATTTCTGTAACAAGTGCGGTCTTGCAGGAGCTGATACAGTAGCAGCTGCTGTAAAGGACGCCGTTGTATATCATAAGACAAATATCAGCTCGACCAACGGTCTTGCTATGTACTTCCCTTATGACTATCCGAGCTACTACAAGTCGGTCAAGGCTGTCATGAAGAATATCGGTATGGATGACGGAAAAGCTTCCGGATTCTTCGGTAACTTTTTATCAGCAAGATCGGGCGGCAGCAGTTCAGGTGCATCTTCATCACCCTTCGGTTCATTCTTCAGGAGCATGGACTTTAGCGGTGAGGAGTGGTACAATGCTGAAGCAGCAGCTACGGTTAATCCCGCAGGCTTCACTCTTAACAGCGAAGGTTTACTTGCACTTACCGATGTAAACGGAGGTAAGGTACTTGAACTTACAGCCGAGCAGTGGGATGAGATAGCTTATGTTGATATAGGCGTATATCTCGATGACGGCGAGGGCTATATAGATCTCGG
The DNA here is from genome assembly GCA_017553965.1 of Lachnospiraceae bacterium. The sequence continues at coordinate 2,189 of JAFZJK010000229.1, forward strand.
CCGTGACAATGCTTACGGAAAAGATGCAAACGGCAATGTCATAGTTGACTTTGACGGAAAATGGGTATCCATCAACGGCGAGATAGCTCCGTTTACAACAGTGGCTGAAGGCACAACAGATGACGGCTGGTATACATACGGTACCACAAGGGCTGAATTTGTAAGTGCTATGACCGGTGAGAAGAAGGATATCGATATCTATATCCGTTGGGATGATCTCCATGACGGCGGTTATGTAATGGGTTACAGAGACGCAGCCAAGAGCGACGATCCCGAGCCCGCAGGCCGTGGTATGGTAGCATTCCTTAAGGGCGATAAGTTCAGTATCCTCGGAGACTATTACACATATGAAGGCAACTTCGATACAGAGCTTGCTATCGGAGAGGACATCACCGTAGAGTCTGCACTTAAGGTTACATACATTGACTTAAGCGACTATACATTCAACATCTACGCACATGTACGTGATATCTACGGAAACGACCTTTATACCGAGACTTTGAAGCTTGTGCCTTAAGAATAAAAAAAATACTTGCATTATTTTTTCGGTTGTGATAGAATACCAATGTTTGAGGCACGACGAAAGCCTACTTATGAAGTTAGGAGGTGTTTATAATGGCTAAATGTGCAATTTGTGAGAAAGAAAATAGATTCGGACATCAGTTA
>JAFZJK010000230.1 GCA_017553965.1 Lachnospiraceae bacterium
ACCGACTTTGAAAATTCGTATTTAAAATATGCCATATATCAATATCTTAAAAGAAGATCGGCAGAGGAAGCTTTTAATCCACCCTCAAGTATAGAGGAGATCCCCGATTCGGAGATAGAAGTTGATGAAAGTGAGTTTTCATACAGCTTTCTGTCCAATCTTATATGCATTTTCTTGGCTGCGGCCGCCGGTATAGTATGTACGCTATCCTTCAGTCCCATTTCCATATCGGTGTTCGCACTTGTTGTTGTGGCATCGGCAGTGATTATGGGTAAGTATAATGTAAGAAAGATTAAAGAAGGTATAAGAAACACTAAAAAGAAATACAGAAAAAAGATCGTAGAGCAGCAGACCAAGGCGAAAGAGATCGCAGTGAAAAAGGGCGATTATGCCTTGAGCCTTGAGGGTATAGCTGATGAATCCGTAAAAACCAAGGCCTCCGAGATCAATAATCTCCTGGACGGACTCATGAAAACAGGTAACAAGACAGCAGCCGCAAAGGTTAAGTTCTTTTACCTGCCCGAGACACAGAAGACTTTGGAGATGTATCACAAGCTTGCCGAAAACGGGATCGATACACCGAACAGTAGGGAATGCATGGATATAATCTCGGAAAATCTGGATAAAACCATAAAGCTTTTAAAGATAGAATATGACAAGGCGGCATCGGATGACTTACTGGATGCGCAGCTTCATTCGGGTGTTATAGGAAAAATGCTGGATGATGCTGTATCCCAGGAGCAAAACAAAATGCAGGTAATGTAATACAATAGTAAATTGATAGAGAGAAGGAACAGGGAAATGCACAAGGCTGCAGGTAACGGTAAATCAAAGAAAAAGGTCATCAGTACAGTAATATTGGTAATAATACTGGCGTTGCTTTTTGTCAGGTTCGTTATATTCAGCGACACCTATAAGTATAATACGGTGGTACGTACGGTCGATGATGTAAACAATATCATAGATACCGCTATCAGCCAGGGCAAAGGTGAGATATATTTTACATCCTCGTTCCCTCCCAAGTTTATAGATTTTGACGATATACTGCAGAGAAATACGGCTAACGGAAACTACGACGGCTGCGAGCTCTATGCCTTAAGATATGAATATGCACCGTGTTCCGAAGGCTATGAAGTGCATGTGCACTTAAGTGAGCCGTCATTATATGCGAGTTTCATGGCTGAAAGAAGAGTAAAAAAGATCGCTTCCAAGTTTGAGGACTTGAACGACTATGAGAAAATAAAGGGTGTACATGATTATTTGGTACTTCTCAACAGATATGTAGCCTTTGAAGGCGGCGCATACAGTGCGCTCTGCAAGGGCAGGTCATCATGTACCGGTTATGCTTTCGCATTCTATGCCATCATGCGTGAGCTCGGTGTACCCGTAACCATAGAGATAGGCGGAAACCACGCTTGGAATACCGTACAGTACGAAGGCAAATGGTACAACATTGATGTTACCTGGGACGATCCCGGTGTGCAGGAGATATCCTATACATATTTTATGAAATGTAATAAGGACTTCCCCGGACATGCACATTACGGCTCGGACGCTGAAAGTTCCATAGAACCTGAGGGAAAAAGTGCTCGTTATTATTACGACCTGGTACCCAACTACAACCTGATCGATGACATAATCCTTATCTCGATATTTGTTATACCTGTAGCGATCCTGGCAATATATCTCTTAAAAAAGAAGAAAAAAGAAGCCCCCATAACCGAGGGAAAGGTAATGGAGGTTGGAAGCTGGTCTTTCCTTATGCCGATGGAAACGGCATTCAGTTTTGAAGTTATAAGAAAAATGAGTACATCGCCCATGAAGAAGGATATCTGGGGATGGGAGGACGGAAAATACTTACATCTGGTAGATAACGAAGATGAAAATATACATGAACGTCTTGAGATAAATGCGGCACAGTTTTTTGATGAGCTTGATTTTGTATTATCAATTTGCCGTGCCAATAACCGTATGCTGGGAGACGCACTCTTAAGAGCAAGACAGGTGCTTGAAACAGGAACCTATAAGCCCGGTGATTACATGGGCGTCGGACGTGTCCCCGGGGCCGCTCCTTTTTGATACATCGAAATATATGTAAAAATGGCTGAGCTTAGGCTCAGCCGTTTTGTTCTAAAAGAATGTCATAAAGAATGGTCCCCATGGAAACATTATCCGTGGAATGTTTCGTCTACCACGAGTGCGAGCATGGCAAACAGGAGAGCATCTCCTTCTGATTCAAAATCTATATCATAGGTATCTTTAAAGGAAACGATCTTTTTCTTTATGGTGCCTATGATTTTTTTATCCTTGTCTTTAACGGAGAATTCGTTAAGCATACTGTTGCCATCTATTTCTAGACCTTTTGCTTCATATACAAGCTTGTTGACGCCGGCAACTCCGTCATAACGGATCTCGCCTGCTTCCTCTCCGCCAAATATGATCTTAAATACAAGCGGAGAATCGGTATTTGTTACTTCGGCACTTGCCACAACACCGGCCTCGGTAAATATATCAAACGCAGGCTTTCTGGTTAAGAGCTTTCTGCGCTGGATGCAGTATTTTAACTCGTTTCCGTCGTATAATTCATAGCTTTCCCTGAGAGAAACAGCTTTTTGCTTCATAAGTAATCCGGCCATAATGTACCTCCGTAAGTTCATAATAGAATATTTCCTCTACTTCAATTGTATAGACTATGTATAAAAAGTCAAGATAAAAAGGACTGTTTTTTTGAAAGAGGGGTTGACAAGCAGAAAAAAAGGTGATAATATCACTTTAACGGTTTAAAGCGTTATGCTTTAAAGCAATAAAGTATATTTAGGGAGGCTGCTGTAAATCGGCAGATATAAGGCTATGGTAGTTAAAATTCTGATCCTCGTGATCTTCTTTGCGGTTATGATCCTTGTTGGTGTTAATGCAAAGAAAAAGGTTAACGGAGTAGACGATTTCGTACTCGGCGGAAGAAAGATCGGTCCATGGATGGCTGCATTCTCTTTCGGTACTTCATATTTCTCGGCGGTTATATTCGTAGGATACGCCGGACAGTTCGGATGGAAATTCGGTATCGCTTCTACTTGGATAGGTTTAGGAAATGCTCTTATCGGTTCCATGCTTGCATGGGTTATCTTAGGCCGTAGGACCAGGGTCATGACAAATCATCTTTCATCATCGACCATGCCCGATTTCTTCGGAAAGAGATATGACAGCAAGGCTATAAAGATCGCTGCATCGGCTATTGCCTTTGTTTTCCTTATTCCTTATACAGCATCCGTATATAACGGACTTTCAAAGCTTTTTGCTCTTGCGTTTGATATTCCTTACGCAGCAGTTGTTATCGGTATGGCGGTTCTTACAGGAGTATATGTAATCCTTGGCGGATACATGGCATCCAGTATGAACGATTTCATACAGGGTATGATCATGCTGATCGGTATCATAGCTGTTATTGCCAGCGTACTTGCAGGACAGGGCGGATTTACCGAGGCGATAAAATCACTTGCAAATGTTCAGTCTGCAGAGACAGTTGAGCAGCCCGGTGTATTTGCTTCTTTCTTCGGACCGGATCCTTTCGGACTTTTAAGCGTAGTTGTTCTTACATCTCTTGGTACATGGGGACTTCCTCAGATGGTTCAGAAGTTTTATGCAATTAAAGATGAGAAGGCTATTAAGACCGGTACAATTGTTTCTACATTCTTTGCAATCGTTATCGGCGGCGGCTCATATTTTATGGGCGGTTTCGGAAGACTTTTCGGGGCTGCGGAAGACTTTACGGTTAACGGAAAGATGGCATATGACGGAATCGTTCCTGCTATGCTCCAGAATTCGCTTAGCGACATCCTTATCGGTGTAGTAGTAGTACTCGTGCTTTCAGCTTCAATGTCAACTCTTTCGGCACTTGTACTTACATCAAGCTCAACTCTTACACTTGACCTTTTAAAGGGTAACATCATAAAGGATATGAACCAAAAGAAGCAGCTTCTTATCATGCGAATAATGATCGTATTCTTCGTAGCTGTTTCGGTTATCATAGCACTTGATCCTCCTACAGCTATTGCACAGCTCATGGGTATTTCGTGGGGTGCTCTGGCAGGTTCGTTCCTGGCTCCTTTCCTTTACGGTCTCTACTGGAAGAAGGTTACCAGACCCGCTGTATGGGTAAGCTTCTTAAGCGGTGTGGGTATTACCGTTGCCAGTCTGTTCATTGATTCTCTTTCACCCATCGTTGCAGGTGCAGCAGCAATGATAGCAGGACTTATCATCGTACCTATCGTATCGGCTGTAACCAAGAATTCTCAGAAGGATGTTAACCGCGTCGACAATATCTTTGAATGCTATAATGTAAACATCACCGTTAAGAAGTCCAGACAGCTTTCAAGCGACTGATAAAGGTAAGAACAATTCTTTACCCATTATAAACTAACTTAAACTTTAGTCGGGAGTTAAAGCAGATCCCGCACGTAAAAAACGTAGGATCTGCATAGGCTCCCGCTTTTTGTTTAAGGGATTACACACTTGCATTTAGGATAAGTTAGTGATAAAATTATAATGTTTTTATAAAATATTTACGAAAGGGAGACAGTTATGAAAAAGAGAATATTTGTAATAGGATTACTTATCATGACATTGGCATTTACAGGATGCAGCTCCGGTTCTTCATCCGATATCAAGAGTGCTGACGATCTTGTAGGAAAGGTCATTGGAACACAGCTCGGAACCACCGGCGAGATCTTCGCAGGCGACATAGAGAATGCAACTGTTGAAAAGTACAACAAGGGTGCTGATGCCATCCAGGCATTAAAGCAGGGCAAGGTTGACGCAGTTATCATTGACCGTGAACCGGCTAAGGAATTCGTTAAGAAAAACGATGACTTAAAGATACTTGATGCACCTTTTGTAGAAGAAGAGTACTCAGTAGCGTATAAGAAGGGTAATACTGAACTCGGAAAGAAGCTGGATGATGCCATCACCGCATTAAAGAACGAAGGAAAGCTTGACGAGATAGTATCCCACTGGATTGGCGAAAACGCAGATCAGGTATCCTACGTACCCGACAGCTCCATAACAAGAACAGGTAAGCTGATCATGGCTACCAACGCAGAGTTCCCTCCTTATGAAAGCAAGAAGGGCAGCGAGGTTGTCGGCATAGATGTGGATATGATGAGAGCGGTATGCGATAAACTCGGCTTAGAGCTCGTGATAGAGGATATGGCATTCGATTCCATTATCACTTCTGTAGAGTCAGGTAAGGCAGATGTAGGTGCAGCAGGCATCTCCATTACGGAAGACCGTAAGAAAAACGTTGACTTCACAGTAGGATATGCAACATCTACACAGGTTATCATTGTAAAAAAATAAATCAGGAATCAAATAGTTGGCATCCGTAAAACAGGAGAAGGAGGACCATATTGGATTCATTTTTCGATAAACTTCATGAGACTTTTATAGTAGATGACCGTTGGAAATACCTGGTAAACGGACTTAAGACCACGCTTATCATTACGATCTTTGCGGTAATGATCGGTATGCTCTTAGGCTTCCTGGTAGCCATAGTACGTTCAACACATGACAGGACCGGCAGGTTCAAGATCATGAACCTGATATGTAAGCTGTATCTTACGGTTATCAGAGGCACGCCTGTCATGGTACAGCTGCTGATCATCTACTATGTTATCTTTGCATCCGTAAGGATAGATAAGACACTGGTCGGTATAATTGCATTCGGTATCAACTCGGGTGCGTACGTGGCTGAGATAGTCCGTTCAGGTATAATGTCCATAGATAAGGGACAGTACGAAGCCGGAGCCAGCTTAGGTCTTAATTATTCCAAGACCATGAAGCACATCATCCTGCCGCAGGCATTTAAAAATGTGCTTCCCGCATTGGCAAACGAG
>JAFZJK010000231.1 GCA_017553965.1 Lachnospiraceae bacterium
ATAATTTCAAATTTACGATTATCAATATTTATATCACATCTTGCTGTCAGATGTCAACTTACGAATTTTATCAGCCACTTTAAAGGTCTCTTCAACGGTCCTTACCGCACAGAAAATGGTGTCATCTCCTGCTATACAGCCCACAACTCCTTCAAAATGCATCGAATCAACTGCGGCAGCCACTGCCATCGCCATACCGGCCACAGTCTTTAATACCAGAATGTTCTGAGCCGTATCGACTGATACAAGTGCATCATGAAAAATCCTGATATATTTGTCCGAAATGTCTTTATTATTGTTCTGATGCATCACGGAATATTTCTGTCCGCCATGATCATTTGCTATCTTGGTCAGCTTCAGCTCCCTGATATCCCTTGAAATCGTAGCCTGGGTTACATCATAGCCTGCCTCTTTAAGCAGATCCATCAGATCTTCCTGAGTCTCTATGTCATTGTTGCTGATTATCCTTAAGATAGCATTCTGTCGCTGTGATTTCACGGTTCACTCCTCCTCGGCCTTTTTGGCACATCATTATCCGTTTAATTTCAAGTTCAGCACATTAAAATAACTTTGTCCGGGAAGCCTGATAAATTTAGCAACAGTCTCGGCCTGCTCAACATCTATATAATCACCTGCGTTAAGTCTTACCGCCATCTGACCGTCTATCGTGGCGAAGCTCTCGGTATCCTGAAGTTTTTTCTTTTCTCCGACCACGATCCTGACCTTATCGTCTCCCGATACGACTATAGTTCTGGAATTAAAGGTATGTGGACATATCGGTGTTATACACATCAGCTTCGCTTCAGGAGTTACGATCGGACCGCCCGCCGAAAGATTATAACCCGTGGATCCCGTAGGGGTTGAAACCAGACATCCGTCTCCGGAATATGAGCCCACAGCCTGTCCGTTAACAATGACATCCGTCTTTATAAGCCTGGATAAACCGCTCCTTGTAACCGTTACATCGTTTAATGCAAGACAGGTACTCTTTTTCCCGCCGCTTGAAGATGTTACCTTGAGCTGCATCCTGTTTTCTATGGTGAAATTATCCTCAACAAGCTCTTTTATGGCATAATCGATCTGTGATCTTTCAATGCACGACATAAAACCGAGTGTGCCGAGATTTATGCCGACCATGGGGATTTCTCTTTCACCTATGGCTCTGGAAGTTTCCAGTATAGTTCCGTCTCCGCCGAGCACGATCACGCATTCACAGCTGTTAAGAGCTTCCTCATGCTGAGGTCCGAAGGTCTTTATGTTTTCAGGAGAACTGTTAAACTCTCCGTTCAACGGATCTCCGAAAGAAACACTGGTTCCTCCGTATTCGGAGATAAGCGTTTCAATTCTCTTTGTAACTTCAAAGCATTCGTCCTTTGACTTATTCGTGATGATGCAGAATTTCTTCACGCTGACCTCCTTCTTTATTTAGGATTTACTTTATCTGTGATTCAACGGTGCCTGCTACAGCCTTGATACATTCCTCGATGCCTGCAGGATTCTTTCCGCCGGCCTGAGCCATATTGGGACGTCCGCCACCGCCGCCTCCTACTATAGGAGCAATAGCCTTGATAAGGTTACCTGCATGAGCACCCTTGGCAATAGCATCGTCGGTAGCCTTAGCAACCAGATTTACCTTGCCGTCAGCTTCGGATACAAGGACAGCAATACCTCCGCCCATCTTATCACAGAGATTATCCGAAAGATCACGAAGACCGTTCATATCAACTCCGGGTACCTTAGCAGCAAGTACCTTAACTCCCTTAACCTCTACTACGGAGTCAAGTACATTGCCTAATGAATCCTTTGCCAGCTTAGCCTTTAACGACTCAAGCTCCTGAGAAAGAGCCTTATATTCAGCCATAAGATGCTGTATCTTCTCTATTAGCATAGCAGGCTGTACCTTAGCGATAACAGCAGCTTTATTTAACTGCTCTTCCTGCTTTTTGTAATATGTAAGTACGTTTGAACCGGTAATAGCCTCGATACGTCTTACGCCTGCAGCTACACCTGATTCCGAAAGGATCTTAAATGAAGATATATCACCGGTATGCTTTACATGGGTACCGCCGCAGAGTTCCTTGGAGAAATCACCCATTGATACTACTCTTACAGAATCGCCGTATTTCTCTCCGAACAGAGCCATAGCACCGGTCTTCTTAGCTTCATCGATGCTCATAACATCAGTCACAACAGGAAGATCCTTCTCGATATTTTCATTTACGATAGCTTCAACCTTCTCGATCTGCTCTTTTGTCATAGCCTGACCGTAAGAGAAGTCGAAACGTGTTCTCTCGGGATCCTGGAATGATCCGGCCTGATGAGCATCATTGCCCAGTACCTCACGGAGAGCTGCCTGGAGAAGGTGTGTTGCCGAATGGTTCCTGCAGGTCTTTGCGCGGTTTTCTTTATCAACATTTATTGAAACCTTATCGGAGGTCTTAAAGCTGCCTGATACGACCTTTCCTACATGAGCGGTTCTTCCGCCTGCCACATGGATGGTCTCGGTTACCTCAAACTTAGAGCCGTCACGTCCGAGTATTTCTCCGATATCTCCTACCTGTCCGCCCATTGTACCGTAGAAG
>JAFZJK010000232.1 GCA_017553965.1 Lachnospiraceae bacterium
CCGGGAGTATCAATGATATTGATCTTGACACCGTTATAATTAACCGCGGTATTCTTTGAAAGGATTGTGATACCTCTTTCTCGCTCTAAGTCGTTGGAGTCCATGACTCTTTCCTCAACTACCTGATTGGATCTGAATACACCGCTCTGACGGAGAAGTGCATCAACCAACGTTGTCTTACCGTGGTCTACATGTGCGATAATTGCTATATTTCTGATATCTTCGCGTTTCATTTCAAACCTCTTAAATCTAAAAAATCCAACTTATCCTACAAAACCTATTTATTTTAACAATTATAAAGAAAAATAGCAAGTAAAAATTTTAAACGGGGCATATCGCTATTTTGTGAAAAATGACATAAAACGTCGAATGCCGCTTTAGCGGTGTTTGACTTCTTCCATTGACAAAACCAAATCATGGTATTATACTAAACGCGATACTGTTGTTTTTTACTCGGTGACATAAGCAGGCGAGTCACCGTATGCACCATGCCTGCGTCAAGGTATATGTAATGAATATAGTGTGTTTGGATTTAGAGGGTGTGCTTGTACCTGAGATATGGATCGCCTTTTCGGAGGCAAGCGGTATTCCTGAGCTCAGAAGGACTACAAGAGACGAGCCGGATTACGACAAGCTCATGAAATTCAGGATAGGTATATTAAAGGAGCACGGCTTAGGATTAAAAGAGATCCAGGATACTATAGCAAAAATAGATCCCATGCCCGGCGCAAAGGAGTTTTTGGACGAGCTTAGAAGCTTTACCCAGGTACTGATATTAAGTGATACATTTTCACAGTTTGCGGGCCCTCTGATGAAGAAGCTCGGATACCCTACCATCTTCTGCAACACTCTGGAAGTAGCAGAAAACGGAGAGATCACCGGCTTCAAGATGAGATGCGAGAAGTCAAAGCTCAGCACTGTAAAAGCACTTCAGTCCATCGGCTTTGAGACCATCGCTGCAGGCGACAGTCATAACGACCTCGGCATGATACTTAACAGCAAGGCAGGCTTCTTATTTAAGAGCACCGCACAGATAAAGGCTGATTATCCCGACCTCCCCGCATATGAGACCTATGATGAGCTCATGGCAGCTATCAAGGCAGTCTGCGACTGAAAATTTTTGTATATCGTAGAAAAACCTTGTTTTTTCTCATTTTCAGGGAAAATTCACAAAAAAGTTACGTAAAAACAATAAGTAAAACGTTATAATTATTGTAAAAGTGTACGATATAATATATAAGATGATTGGATAACTCACTATCATTGGCTGGTAGTGAGTTATATTACACGGTACGGAGAATAAACTACGTACCGCGGAGTTTCAAAACATCCATAACAAAGAAAAGGAGGGCAAAATATGTACGATGAGTTCATGCAGCAATTGGTACAGCTTAACTTTCTGCCTTTGTGCATAATAGTCTTCCTTATTATATTTATCGGGTTCAACGATGTATACGAGCATGAAGTAACAGTAATGTTCGTAAAGCCCATATTCTTCCTGATACTCCTTATAGTGATCGATAATTTTGACTACTATATGGTAAACGGCGGAAATGCGAGCTTTTGGCACAAGCTTATAACCATACTCGGTTACAACGTACGTATAACGCTTATGCTTTCGCTTATCTTTATTGAGATCAGAGAAGAAAGCCATAAGGCAAAGATGATTTTGCATATCCCTGCATTTGTGAATATAATCATTACATTTTTGGGATTATTCACGGACCTGTTATTCACATATGTGGATAACGGAGACTTTGTAAGAGGACCGCTCGGGTTTACTCCGCACATTGTATCTTTGATCTACTCTGCGATACTGTTCATCTACGGTATCTACATCTTAAAGTACGACAGATGGCGTGAGACCGTGGTTGTATGTATATCCACGGTACTGTCACTGCTCGGTACCGGAGTGGAGACCGCATTCATGCTCCGTGGTATATTGATCGGAGTCATTTCACTGGTAGTTGCATTTTTCTACATGTTCATGCACGTGGAATACTTTAAGCGTGACATACTTACAGGAGCACTTAACCGCGTAAGCTTTTACGCCGATACGAAAAACCTTGAGAGTAAGGATATGGTAGCGGTATTTTCCATAGACTTAAATGACCTTAAGATAATCAATGATACTCAGGGTCATTCGGCAGGAGATGACGCGATACGCGGAGCCGCCCAGGTGATAAGAAAGAGCCTGATCAAGGGCATGCATTTTTACCGCATAGGCGGAGATGAGTTTGTAATAGTAAGCGTTGGGATAGATAAAAGCGTGATCGAATCGACCGAAATGACATTGCGTGCGGACATGATGATGTCAACCTACAAGTTCGCTATGGGTTGTGCATTCATGGAAGGTGACGAAGTATTTGAAGATGTATATAAACGCGCCGACAGGGAAATGTACCTGAATAAGCGTATGATGAAGGGCGAAAGGCGTAAGAACCTGCAAAAGCCCGTGCAAGTTTAATAAGCTGTCTCTACGCAAAGGTCGTAAAAAAGCGATAAAAGC
>JAFZJK010000233.1 GCA_017553965.1 Lachnospiraceae bacterium
AGCTTCAACAAGCTTGATTACAGCAAGGTTAAGGGTGTTATCGATATAGAAATGGCTATCCCCGGCCAGATGGCTGAGGATGTGGAAGCAGCAGTTAAGGGAAGAGCACCGGTATACGAATACGGTCATTCAGGCGGAGTGCTGCTTGACGATTATGATGTTAAACAGGCTATAAAGAAGATCATAGCAGGCGGAAAGGAGGAAGCATAATGAGCAATTTATATCAGAGACCGAAGTCGATCCTTCCTACCGCATCTTCATACTGCCCCGGATGTCTTCATGCTACCGCTACGAAGATAATAGCTGAGGCTATAGATGAACTCGGTGTTAGAAATAAAGCAGTTTATGTACTTCCCGTAGGCTGTTCCACACAGGGACTTGTATCATGGGACCTTGATATCATCGGCAGTGCACACGGCAGGGCACCTGCAGTTGCAACAGGTATTAAAAGATGCAGACCCGACTGTCTGGTATTCTGTTACCAGGGTGACGGAGATCTTGCTTCCATAGGTCTTGCTGAGATCCTTTCATGCGCTAACCGCGGTGAGAATATCACTGTTATATTTGCAAACAACTCCATTTTCGGTATGACCGGCGGACAAATGGCACCTACCACACTGCTCGGACAGAAGGCTACCACAGCTGTTAACGGAAGAGAGTTACTTGGTACAGGCTACCCGTTAAAGATGTGCGAGCTTATTAAAGAGCTTGACGCTCCCCGCCTTGTTACCCGCTGTACACTTAGGACTCCCCAGGGTATCAAGCAGGCTAAGGCTGCCATCATCAAGGGCTTTAAGAACCAGCTTGAGAATAAAGGATTTTCATTCATAGAGCTCCTCACTAACTGCCCCACAACCTGGCATTGCGATCCCGTAACCAGCCTTGAGTTTATGGAGAAGGGAACTGAGAAGTATTTCGAGTGCAAGACATTCGTTGACAAGGAAGAGAGGTTTGCTTAAATGAAGTATTCATTATTGATATCAGGAACCGGCGGACAGGGTGTACTTTCAGCCGGAGCTTCACTTGCAGCAACAGCTGCTTCAATAGGATTTGCTACATTTGTTCCGTGGTACGGTGCTGCCCAGCGTGGCGGTGTAGCCAAGTGTACCGTGGTGCTTTCTGATAAGCCCATAAATTCTCCGCTTCCCGGAAAGTGCATGGGTATGATCGCCATGAGTGATGATGCATGCCAGAAGGGACTTGCAGAGCTTATTCCCGACGGACTTGTGATCAGAAATTCCAGCAGGGCCAAGAGCAAGATCAGGAACGGCGGAGTTTATCTGCTTGATGTTCCGGCAGATGATATGGCTAAAGAGATCGGTGATATAAGAATGGCCAATATGATCCTTATCGGAGCTCTACTTGGTTTTACCAAGATGCTCCCCAAGGAGATAGTACTGGCAGGTCTTACCAAGAAGCTTGCAAGTAAGGGTGAGCTTGTGGTGGCAGCAAATAAAAAGGCACTTGAAGCAGGCTTTGAATGGGGTGCTGATATGACACATGTAAAGAAGCTTGAAGCCAAGGCAGCCGTTGATTCAAAGTACAGCATAGAAAAGACTACGGTCGGAGAGATCCTTGATACTCCTAAGCTTCGTGCTATAGTTGAGAAGCTGTTCCCTCAGGTACTTAACCATCCGCTTCTTGAGACCGGCAGGACCTTTAAGTTCATCGATGCCATTCCTTACATGAAGGATATGATAAAACCCGAAGATCTTGAGAACTTCAGCGATGCTTTGGAAGAGATTGAGTAAATTGGAGAAGGAGACCGCGGGTTTTGCGGCAGCTAAAAATGATCGGTTTTAGAAAACAGGAAGATACAAGAGATATTTTTGAGAAGCTCTATCATGATACTAGTGACGGAGCCGATACAATATTAAACTATTATGAGGGCAGTATTGCCGATGCTTTTTTCAGAGCGGCAGATATATATCCCGGATATACCGCATATGAGTTTTTAGGCAGAAAAGTCAGCTACAAGAACATGAGAAAGCAGGTTGAACTCTGTGCCAGAGCATTAAAGAGCGCAGGACTTAAAGCCGGAGAATGTGTTACTATAGCACTTCCAAACTGTCCTCAGGCACTCTGCCTTTTCTACGGTGTTAACCTTGCAGGCGGCGTAGCCAGCATGATACATCCTCTTTCTTCCGAAAGAGAGATAGAATACTACCTTAAGACTTCAAGGTCGGTAATGGTAGTGACATTGGACCAGCTTTTCCCGAAGTTTAAGAACATCCTTGAGAATACCGAAGTAAGAATGACCATCGTTACAGGTATCCAGGACGGACTTGCATTCCCCAAGAATGTGGCTTACAGGCTTACTGTCGGCAGAAAAACTGCCAAGGTGGAAGAGGATGAGAGCATCTTCAGATGGGATTCCTTTATGGAGATGGGTAAGAATTTTGAGGGGGCATATGCAGAGAGCAGATCCTGCCATGATCCCGCAGTTATCCTTTTCTCCGGCGGAACCACAGGTACCACCAAGGGCGTAGTGCTTACCAGCTTTAACTTTAATGCACAGGCTATCCAGATAAAGGCTACTGTACCGGTGCTTACACCCGGTGATAAGTTTATTGCAGCCATGCCCATGTTCCACGGTTTCGGACTCGGCATATGTATCCATTGTATGCTTTATGCGGGTGCGTGTACCATACTTATACCGAGGTTTACGGCAAAGAGTTATGTAAAGCTTATCTCGGAGTCAAAGTGCTCATATTTTGCGGGAGTGCCCACACTTTTTGAGGCAATCTTAAGAGTACCTCCTATCCATGGTCTTGATTTCAGCCACCTTAAAGGTATATTCTCAGGCGGCGACAGCCTATCGCCCGAGCTTAAAGACAGATTCGACAAGTTCTTGTTTGAACATAATTCACCCGTGCCAGTAAGAGAGGGATACGGAGCTACCGAGACCTTATCGGCATGCTGCCTTTCACCCAAGGAAGGCGCAAAGCGCGGCAGCATAGGCTTCCCGTTTGCGGACATGTTATTTAAGGTAGTCGACCGTGACACCGGAGCAGAGCTTCCTTACGGAGAAACCGGTGAGATAATCATAAGCGGCCCTCTTGTTATGAAGGAGTACATCGGTAACCCTGAGGAGACAGCGCAGACACTCCGTGTTGATGCGGACGGACGTAAGTGGCTTTATACCGGCGATCTCGGTATGATAGACGAGGAAGGCTTTGTATTCTTTAAGGGCCGTGCAAAGAGAATGATCATAGCATCAGGCTATAACGTATATCCCAACCAGGTAGAGACCGTGCTGGAGGAAAACCCTATGGTCGAGAAGGCCTGTGTAATAGGTGTTGCGGACAAATACAGAATGCAGAAGATCAAGGCTTTTGTTGTGCTTGCCGAGGGTACAGAGGCTAGCGAGGAGACCAGAAAAGAGCTTCTGGAATACTGTAAGGTTAAATTTGCAAAATATGCAAAGCCCAACGAGATAGAATTCCGTGATTCGCTTCCGCAGACAAAGATCGGAAAGACCGATTACAGGAAGCTGGAAGAGGAAGAAAAGAATAAGATCAGATGATATATGCCCCATATATATTCGGATAAAGTCGAAATATATATGGGGCAATTCTTGAAATATAAATCATAATATGGTAAAATAACTTTGATTGTAGTGTCAACGGAGGGTATTATATGCTCATTGACGGAGGTCTGATCCTTGAAGGAGGAGGCACGAGATGCCTTTTTTCCGCCGGGATACTTGACCGATTGATTGAAAACCAAATATTTTTTAAGAATGTCTATTCTGTTTCCGCCGGAGCATATATAGGTATAAGTTATATTTCCAAGCAGGCCGGATGGGCGCGAAAATCGCTTTTGGAAACCGTTAAGACCAATAAGCTTTTTTCGTGGAGAAACTTCTTTTTAAGGGGGTCGGTTATAAATATCAAGCTGATGTTTGATAAGATCCCGAATGAACTGTTACCAATCGATTATGACGAGTTTTTCAGGTCGGGACAGACACTTACGATGTGCCTGACGGACTTAAAGACCGG
>JAFZJK010000234.1 GCA_017553965.1 Lachnospiraceae bacterium
AATTTTCCGTCATCACTTAAAGAAATCGGAAAAAGCGCATTCCAGAACTGCGGAGCTTTAAATATCGATAAGTTCAGCGGTTTTGAAAATCTGGATAACCTGACTACTATAGGGGAAATGGCTTTTTATAACTGTAAGATTAGTAAGTTTGTATTGCCTGAGAATATCACAAGCGTCGGACAAAGTGCATTTGAGGTCAGCTTGTTTAACGCTAAAGAATCAGAGCTTGTGGTAATGGGGGACACAAGCGGATATGATCAGAGGTTTTACGGTGGAAAGGTAAGTGCTACCTTTGAGAAGGGATTAAAGCAGGCAAAGATCGGAATACGCTGGCGTATGTATTACGATGAGCCCGATAAAAACGGAAAATTGCCTGTCAGCTTTGAATGGTACAAGGTAAACGGTATAGACGGATATGAGGTGGAAGGTTCTGTAAATGCTGATTACAGTAACCCGGTAAGACTTGAGACTGTAGAGACTGAGGCAAGGTTGGACCTGAAAGCCGGCAAGGAACCTGTAACTGCCATATACTTAAGAGTCAGAGCGTTCAAAAACCTCGATGACAAAGGTAACCGTGAGTATTCAGAGTGGAATAACGAAATTATAAAAGTACAGAAAGAATCGTGAAAAGATTGATGAAAAAGATTTTTCTTAGAATATGCGTGCTTTTCCTGATCATAGGATTAACAAAAGCATATACGGTCAGAGCATCCGAGACGAATGATGGACCGGACGTATTTGAATATGAGGGTTCGACTTACGAGGTGATAAGTGCAAAGAAACACCGGGTGCAGCTGGTAAAGTCGAGGCCTTTGACTGATTATGACGGAAAGTGCTATGAGCAGGAAGCTTATGTCTACAGGGATGATGAAAAATACTCTGTGTACTCCATAGGGTACAAAGCTTTTTCGGAGGATGGCTTAAAGTGTAAGGTAGAGGTCAAGCTGCCATCCACCGTTAGGGAACTCAAGACCGAAAGCATGGGTGTAAATATTGTTAAGCTGGACCTTAGCGGTACAAAGGTAAAGACAATCCCTTCATTCCTGTTTGTAACATACAACGGGACTAAGGATGTTACGCCTGCGGTTAAGGAAGTATTACTTCCGGCAAGCTGTAAAAAGATAGAAAGCTATGCCTTATATAAATGTAGCAATATAAAGAGTCTTGTGCTGCCTAATAAGGTTAAGAAGATCGGGTATAATGTAGTGGGAAAAACATGCACCAAGATAACGATCGAGGGCAAGGTACCAGGCGGTATACTGAATCAGAATATGAAAGAAACAATACTCTATGTAAAAGATGAGTATTATATAGATACCCTGGAAATGCTGATAAAGCAGGTATCCCTAGGAAAGTGCAGGATAGAGAAATTGGAAGAGTAACCTGGCGATACCAGGCATATACGGGTTTAAACACCTATACAGGAAACTATGAGGAGTATTAAAATGCAGAAAATAGAATTGGGAGAAGTACAGGAGCGTTTCGCAAATATCATATGGGAGCTGGAACCCATAAAGTCCATGGAATTGATGAAGATATGCAAGGAAAGGCTGGAGTGGAATAAGTCTACTACATTCACGGTTTTAAGAAAGCTTTGCGAAAAAGGTCTTTTTAAAAATGAGAACGGTATGGTTTCTGCTGCAATGTCCAAAGAAGAGTTTGCGGGTGTAAAGAGCAGACAGTTTGTACAGGAGCATTTTAAGGGATCGCTGCCCGCATTCCTTGCTGCATTTGTCTCTGATAAGGCTGTTTCGGAAAAGGAAGCTGATGAGATACGGCACATAATCGAGGAATATAAAAACTCGTTGAACTGATGCTCTGTGAGATCACAAAGATCTTGAAAGGACAGTGCGTATGAAGAATATTCTTGTTTGGTTGATAGATTCGAGCATTATAGCAAGTATTATCATATTGATAGTACTTTTAATAAGACCGTTTATTAAGAGGCTGCCGAAGTGGGGTGATCTGGTTCTGTGGCTTATAGTTGCTTTGCGTCTTATCATGCCCGTGGGACTGGAAAGCGGTTTTTCGCTCGTGCCCGATATAGGTGATATAAGGTCGGGATATACCGAGGTATTATTTGGAAAAGATGATATGGGAGCAGCTGATCATTCTTTGGGTGAGGATGAGTATGTTCCGATAGACTTTGAGGGGAAGACTTCGGCATACGGATCCGAAGAAAAAACCGGATCTGAATCTACAGCGAAAGCACCGGTTACAGATGTGGAGAGACCGGACATAGTTAGCTGCGACATGGAAAAAGCAGATATAGAGAGGACTGATACTGAGAAATCAGATATAGGATTACCCGGTATAGAGAGAAACGATATAGGATTAACAAAGGACAACTCAAAACACGCCGATATCACAGGTTTGCTTTCAATTATCTATATTGCAGGATGTATTGTCGCATTCGCTTATTTCCTGATAAGTATTGCCAGGCTTAAAAGAATAGTCAGGTTTTCCGTACCTGCACAGCTGCCTTATAGCCTGACAGAGCAGTCTCTGGCTATGATATATGTCTGCGAAGGCATAAAGTCACCGTTTATCATGGGGATGCTTGGGAACCGCCTATATATCCCGGAAGGCCTCGATGAGGAGACGCTAAAGTTTGTTATATGGCATGAGAACGCCCATATCAGGCACTTTGATCAGATGTGGAAAATGATAGGCTTTGTACTGCTTTTGATCTATTGGTTCAATCCTTTGATGTGGGTGGCTTTCATATGCTTTACAAAGGACCTGGAGCTTGCATGTGATGAACGTGCCGCAGGTAACCTTTCCCCTTTGGAGAGAGCCGGATATTCGCAGGCACTCCTTACGTGCTCCGTACATAACAGGATCATTGCCATATGTCCTTTGGCTTTCGGTGAGACCGGAGTTAAGGAAAGAGTAAAAGCTATAGTAAGCTTAAAAAAGCCGGTAAAGATTGTATTGGTAAGTGTTGTATTAGGGTGTGCTGTATTTGCTGTATGCTTTTTGACAGACCCGGTTTCGGCAAAGGAGAAGGATAAAGATAAAGACAATAATACAGATATAATTCTTATTAATGGAGGTGATACAGATAATTCTGTGAAAGATAGTAAAGGAGCTGTCAATAATATTGAAGAAAATTTAGAACATAATACAATTAGAGAAACTGATGACATCGATAAGAGCTATGTGCCTGAGACAGACAAAAATATAAATGTTGGTACAGGAGGAGAAGACTCTAGTACTGAAGAACCCCCCAATAAGAGCGATGCTTCTGTAATAGATGATAATCCTATTAGTGAGGACAATCCTGTTGTAGAAGATAACTCTGTTAAAAAAGATAATCCTGACGTAGTGGATAATCCTGTCATAGAAGATAATTCAAAGAAGGAAGAAGATGTCACACCCGAGATAAACGAAAACGAAACAGTTATTTCATCTACTCCAAGTGATGAACAGGCAGTAATCCCTTCGGGTATCAGGCAGATAAAGGCAGAAGCATTCTACAATACAAAGACTATAAAATCTGTTATTATACCCGATACGGTCGAAGTGATC
>JAFZJK010000235.1 GCA_017553965.1 Lachnospiraceae bacterium
AACTTTTTTGCCTGCGGGTTACTAATGCGGTTATGCCCCAAGCTGGTTGTACATGAGGGTGTATCCCGTTTTCTGGGGTATTTTGAATGGCTGTTCTACAGTGCATTCTTTATGAG
Source organism: Lachnospiraceae bacterium (assembly GCA_017553965.1). The sequence continues at coordinate 117 of JAFZJK010000235.1, forward strand.
GTACGTGATCAATTCTTTGGAGACCAGCGAAAGCTTTGGAAGGATACTGACATTCATCATCATCGTAGTCATAGTATTCAGCAGTATGTCGCTGTACGACAGTATCCTAAACGGAAGAGTGTATCCCATAAGCCGGGCTGTAGTAAATAAAGGGCTGTACTCAAAGCTTTTTAAGAAATCCAGAAATGTTGAACTGGAATGCTTTGAAAACAGTGACTTTTACGACAAATACACTCTGGCTATGGAAAAAGCGGATGACCGTCTGATCGAGACTGTAGAGGTAGTATTCGGTACCGTATTCGGATTTATCGCCAGCATATGTGCATTTATCTTTATGTTCCAGGTAGATAAGCTTTCCGTCCTGTTCATCCTGTTCCCTATCATCGGTAATTTCGTGTTCAACAGGAAAAACAGTAAGCTTGACTACGTAAGAAACAAGGACATGGCACCCTATAACAGGCGTATAGCGTATATCAACCGTGTTATGTACCTTCCCGAATATGCCAAGGAAATGAGGCTCACCAACGTCTTTTCCCTCATGAAACAGCATTACAGAGAATCCATTCAGGGCCTTTCCGATGTAACCCAAAAGTATACAAAGAAAGCTGTGATCAACCACTGGCTTTATGTTATGTTCACCTTCACCTTCATATTTGAAGGTCTCCTGATATACGGAGCTTATCGTACATTGATCGGCCAGACCATGAGCTTAGCCCAGCTGGCGGTCATCACGAGCATGATGGTATCCACCACCTGGATCCTCATAGGCTTTACGGATTCGCTGACCAACCTCTTTAAAAACGGTCTTTTCATAGAATACTTAAGGACATTCCTCGAGTATAAGGAAAAGATCCCGGAGGATATGGAAGGTGCCGATCCCGGAAAGACCATCAAGTCAATAGAGTTTAGAGATGTGTCTTTTTCCTATAAAGATAAGGAAGTTCTCTCCCACCTGAACATGGAGTTTAGAGGCGGAAAAACCTATGCTTTAGTCGGACATAACGGTGCAGGAAAGACCACACTTATCAAGCTCTTACTAAGGTTCTACGATCCGACTGAAGGTACCATCTTACTCAACGGAAGGGATATCCGTGAGTACGACCTTAAAAAATACCGTGCACTTTTTGCCACGGCATTCCAGGACCACAGAATGTTTTCCATGTCTGTGCTTGATAACGTAATAATGGGAGAAAACATCCCCAAAGAACAACAGGAACAAAAGGTGTGCGATGCTCTGAAACTGTCCGGAGCTTATGATAAAGTCATGTCTCTGCCAAAAGGCATACAGACCACACTTACCCACGAATTTGACGATGAAGGTGCGGTGCTCTCCGGAGGTGAATTCCAAAAGATAGTTGTAGCCAGAGCCTTTGTTAAAGAGTGTCCGTTTAAGATATTTGACGAACCGAGCAGTGCCCTCGACCCTATCGCAGAGGCAACTCTTTTCGACAATATCTACGAATCCTGCCGAGAAAACACACTTGTTTTCATATCGCACAGGCTTTCATCTGTACAAAATGCCGATTGGGTATACCTTCTTTCCGAAGGGACCGTAAAAGAAGCCGGCACACACCATATGCTTATGGAGCAGAACGGCATCTACGCCGATATGTACTCCAAACAGGCCAAGAACTATCTGGCTATTTCCGATAACAGCTCGATTACGGAAAACAAGGTGCCTAACCTTGAGGATAAAGTCAAGAGTGCCGGACTCCTTGCGGAAGGGGGTATACAGGCATGAAACATGTATTAAAGAATCAAATATTCTTATGGAAGCTTTGCTTTAAGACCTGTCCGGGATACATGATCTACTTCCTGTACGACGGGTTCCGCTACCAGGGTATCATCTTCTTAGAGCATGTTCTGGGTATACGTTACGTGCTGCACTGTGCGGAATTCCAGGAGCCCTTCTGGAAAGCATTACTTTTCATCGGACTCATCATGGTTATCAATATGATCCAGATCGTTCCCGACGGCTTTTTCATCCACGGCTGGTCATTTAAGTGCAAGCCCAGGCTTTATAAAGCTTTAAAGGAAAAAATGTATGAAAAGGCAGCTGAGATAGACTTGTCCTGCTATGACGACCCCAAATATTACAATGATTTTGTACTGGCGGTTGCGGAGGCGGAAAGCTCGATAGACAGGTTCCTTTCCATGCTTAACATGACCATGCAGGGCCTGACTATTATCTTTACCACCGGTGTTTTCTACCTTATGACGGATGCCATGGGTATACTATTCGTACTAGCATCATTTGTTTTAAGGTTTTTCGTGGCAAAGGCTTTAAACAAGCTGAACTATAAAGTAAGGCTAAGGGTTAATCCCAAAGAGAGAAAGCGTAATTATGTAAGCCGTGTCTTCTATTTAAATGATTATGCAAAAGAGCTCAGGCTTCATCCGAAAGTTGGGGATGCTTTGGAAAAAGAATTTGCAAAAGCAAATGATGAGATCATCGAAGAGCAGAAAAAGGTAAGTACCAAGCGCTCACTCTTGCGCTTCACCAACATGTACCTTGTCGGTGATTTCATAATGGACGGGCTTTACATCACTTACCTGGTATTCCAGGCAGCAGTACTTAAGACCGTTTCCTACAGCGATGCGGTAGTACTTTTTAACCGTACCGGATCCTTACGCCGAGGCATGTCAAATATCGCGGATATCTTCCCCATGGCACAGGAAAACAGCCTGTACATCGATAAGATCCGTGCCTTCCTTGATTACGAGCCTAAGATAAAGAGACTTGAAGGCGACAAAGTACCCGTCGG
>JAFZJK010000236.1 GCA_017553965.1 Lachnospiraceae bacterium
ACCTGCACCCAGAAGTGAAGACGGAAAATGCGGTACCGTCCTTGCTGCAGAGAAACTGATAAGAGAGATGGGTTTGGGCGATCCGGCTGATTTTGATAAGGAGTTCATGAGAGTATACGGGTCGTTACAATGCGCCGAACTTCTGAAAATGCACGGAAGAAGATGCAATGAATTTGTCGGATTTAGTGCAGAGTTGGTAGAAAAGATGCTTACAGCCAAAAAAGGAGAAAGCTGATATTATGAAAAATTGCGGAACACAGACTATAGAAACAAAAAGATTGATACTACGGAGACTTAAGGAGTCAGACGCAGATGCCATGTTTAAAAACTGGACCTCCGATCCTGAGGTAACCACGTTTTTGACCTGGCCAACACACAAAAGTGTGGATGTCACGAAATACGTACTCGGAACATGGCTTCCGCTCTACGAGAAAGAGGATTACTACCATTGGGGGATCACCCTGAAAGAAAACGGTGATGAACCTATCGGGACTATACACGGTCTTGTGAATAAGGATACGGATTCTGTCCAGATCGGATACTGTCTTAGCCGTGCATGGTGGCATAAAGGGATAATGTCAGAAGCAGCAGAGGCTGTAGTCGCATACTTTTTTGATAAAGTCGATGTAAACAGTATCTGTTCCTATCATGATCCAAGGAACCCTCACTCGGGTATGGTAATGAAGCATTGCGGGATGAAATATGAAGGCACCAGAAGAGCAGCAGACCGTAATAACACCGGAATATGTGATGCAAGCTGGTATTCGATCCTGCGTACGGAATACAAAGAAAATAAAGAAGCATAGGATGTACTTACCGATAAACTGTGAATGGAGAAGATGAATATGACACAGAATGAGCAAAAAGAACTTGTAGCCTCGACGGCTATTGATACTTTGATCAAGCAGGGAAAGATTTTTTCCGGCATGAAGATAGGTTTAGGAACCGGATCGACTGCAGTACCTGCTGTAAAGCACCTTGCAAAAAGGATAGCCGATGGAACGATAAAGGATATTAAAGCTGTAGTAACGAGTTTCGGAACACAGAACTTATGCGAGGAGCTTGAGATACCTGTTTACTCGATGAATGACAGAGTTATAGGCGGACATCTCGACCTGGCTATAGACGGTGCGGATGAAGTGGACCCTTATAACAACGTGATCAAAGGTGGCGGAGCCGCATTATTAAGAGAAAAGATCGTAGCATATAACTCTACACAGTTTGTAATAGTTGCAGATGCGACCAAGATAGTAGATACCCTTGGCACAGGATTCAGACTCCCCGTAGAGATCATCGGTGAGGCAAGAGTCCCTGTAGTTGCCGCATTAAACGCACTTGGTGCGGATTGTATTTTACGTGAAGGCGTAAGAAAATGCGGCCCCGTTATAACCGACAACGGTAACCAGCTTTTGGATATCGTATGGAAAGATCCCGTCGATCCCACTTTGATGGAGGATAAGATAAACGGTATAGTCGGTGTAGTCGATAACGGCTTTTTCACAAAGAACAAACCGGTCGTATTTACACTTGATGCGAATGGCAAAGTGATCGAAAGATAGTACAGGAAGGGAAGGGGACTATGAAAACAGTAGTATTAGTGGTAATGGACGGAGTCGGAGAGACTAAGGAAGAACTCGGAAATATGGTACTTAGGGCCAATACTCCTACCTTGGACGGATTAAAGGAAACATGCCCCTGGCAGTGTATCCAGGCACATGGTGTAGCCGTAGGTCTGCCCTCGGACGATGATATGGGAAACAGCGAAGTAGGGCATAATGCACTTGGCTGCGGACAGATTTATTCGCAGGGAGCTAAGCTTGTAAACGAGTCCATTGAATCAGGTGCTGTTTATCGGAGTGATACATGGAAAGAGCTCATAGCGCATGTAAAAAGCAGAGATAAAGCTCTGCATTTTATAGGTCTGTTATCCGATGGAAATGTGCATTCCAATATCAGTCATCTGCTGGCTATGCTTGAAGAAGCAAAGAAAGAGGGAATACATAAGGTACGTATCCATACTTTACTGGACGGACGTGATGTTCCTGCCACCTCTGCATTGGAATATGTTGATAAACTGGAAGAAACTCTTACCAAACTTAATGATGACAGCTTTGATGGCCGTATTGCATCCGGTGGCGGCAGAATGTGTATAACTATGGACCGCTATCAGGCAAACTGGGCAATGGTAAAAGCCGGATGGGACGTACATGTACATGGTGAGGGCCGCCAATTTGCAAATGCTACGGAGGCGATAAGTACCCTTAGAAACGAAACTGGTGCGATAGATCAGGACCTTCCTGCATTTGTGATAGCCGAGGATGGAAAGCCGATAGGAGCTATGGAGGACGGAGACGGAGTTATACTCTTTAACTTCCGTGGCGACAGAGCGTTGGAAATATCAATGGCATTTGACGGGGATCCCTCTTTTGATAAATTTGACCGTGGAGTAGTTCCGAAAGTGTACTATGCCGGTATGCTTGAATATGATGGGGACTTAAAAATACCGCATCATTATCTGGTTAATCCCCCTCAGATTAAGAATACTCTTACAGAACTACTGGTACAAAACGGTATAAAAGAGTATGCGGTATCAGAGACACAGAAGTACGGGCATGTCACATATTTCTGGAATGGAAACCGCTCGGGGAAGGTATCGGAAGAACTTGAGGATTATTGCGAGATCCCGAGTGACGTCCGCTCATTTGATGAGTGCCCCTGGATGAAGGCTACTGAGATCACGGATAAGGTTATTGAAGCTATACGGAATGGTAAATACGGATTTATCCGCTGCAATTTCCCTAACGGTGATATGGTAGGACATACAGGAAACATGGATGCTACCGAGATCGCGGTGGAGAGTGTTGACCTGCAGCTTGCCCGCATTAAGAAGGTATGTGATGAAGAAAACTGCATTCTGGTAGTGACCGCAGATCACGGAAACTCAGATCAGATGCTTGAGAAAAATAAAAAGGGCAATGTGGAAGTACGTACTGCACACAGTCTAAATCCGGTACCTTTCATCATATATGATAAGGAAGCAAGGCATGAGATGAAGGAAGGACACTACGGGCTTGCAAATGTGGCACCTACGGTAGCTGAGCTTATGGGCATTGCTCCATATGATACTTGGGAAGAAAGTATGCTTATAAAAGACTAAAGAAGGTAAGATTATGGCTAATAAAGCGTTATATGTACTTGCCGGCTATGATGACGAGACGGAAAAGACTTTATCGGGGATACAGAACAGATTATACGATCTGGGATTTGAAGGAACTCAGACAAAAAACATCCCGATGCATTTTACATTGGGTTCATATGATACAGACAAGGAAGAAGAGTTAAAGGCCAGACTTAAAAAGGCATCCGGGGAACATAAGGCATTTAAAGTTTCTTTTACGCAGATAGATCTTTTCCAAAATCCGGTAAATGATGTTCTGTTTATCACACCGGAAGAAAATAAGGAAATGTTAAGCTTAAAAGCTGATTTTTCGGATAATAAGGATCAATACCCCTGGGCGGCACATACTACCATGCTGATCGATAAGCCGGAAGTCATCCATGATGCCAAGCAGGTCGTATCAAATGAATTTAAGCCCTTTTCGGGCCGCGTGGAAAAACTGTATTTGTATGAATTCTGGCCGACTAGACATATCATGACGGTACAGCTGGAGGCTTAACATGAAATATAAGGCAGTGATATTCGATCTGTTTGAAACATTGGTTACGGAATGGGGACATAAAAAATATACGAAGAAGGAAATGTGCGCAGATCTGGGTATTGAAAAAGATGCATTTGATATATACTGGAAAGAGAAAGGCTCTGACAGATATCTCGGTAATATAAGCTTTGAAGAATCAATACTTTACGTATTTGATAAGTGTGGGAAACAGGTTGAAAAAGAGACGATAGCTAAAGTTACAGATGAAAGGATCCGAACAAAAGCGGAATGTTTTGCGCATATAGATCCTGATGTGATCGAGTTATTAAAACAGTTAAGGGAACTGGGCTTAAAAACTGCTATCATCAGCAATTGCTCCTCAGAAGAGGTAAAAGTACTTAAGGAGTCTGAGCTATATAAATACTTCGATGAAGTGGTGTTATCATATGAAGCACATATGAAAAAGCCGGATCTTTGTATTTATGAGGAAGCTCTAAAACGATTGGATATGGCGGCTTATGAGTGCCTATTTGTTGGAGATGGTGGAAGCAATGAGCTTGAAGGAGCTAAAAATGCCGGGATAAAAGCTATCCAGGCAAAGTGGTATACGGACCGGCTTCCGGTAAAACGGGACAATATTGAGGGGTTTCAGGTAGCTGAGAAGCCTATGGATATATTAAAAATATCAGAGAAAGAATAAAACTATGATCAAAGGGATTCATCATATATCAATGAAGTGCAGAAAAGAAGAATTGCACAAAGTAAAAGATTTTTATGTTTCAGTGCTCGGGTTAAGGATTTGCAGGGAATGGGCTGACGGAATAATGTTAGATACCGGCAACGGGATGATAGAAATCTTCACAAATGCTGATGGCGAGCATTGTCTTGGAGCTATTAGACATG
>JAFZJK010000237.1 GCA_017553965.1 Lachnospiraceae bacterium
AGCTGTGGCGCTTGTGCAGAAGGATGTCCCGCTGGCGCTATCGCAGAGGGTGATGGCAAGTTCGAGATCAACGCAGATGCTTGCGTAGATTGCGGTGCTTGTGCTGAGACCTGTCCTGTAGGTGCTCCTCAGCAGGCTTAAAATGAATAATAAAAATGCCTCGCCGACCGGCGAGGCATTTTTTTAATCGTTTTTTGATTCCCTTTGCAGATTGGTAAATCTGGTATATTCCAGCTGTGAACCGAGTACTACGGTACCGGTGGGGCCGTTACGCTGTTTGCCTATGATGACTTCAGCTTTTCCTTTATCGGGCGATTCCTTATTGTAATACTCATCTCTGTATATGAACATTACCACATCTGCATCCTGCTCTATGGCTCCCGACTCTCTTAAGTCCGAAAGCTGCGGACGTTTATTGTCTCTCTTTTCTACATCTCGTGAAAGCTGTGACAGTGCCAGTACAGGGCATTCTATCTCCCTGGCTAAAGCTTTAAGCGAACGTGATATCTCCGATATCTCCTGCTGTCTTGACTCCGACCCTTTTCCTCCGGCGGTCATGAGCTGCAGGTAATCGACTATGATAAATCCAAGTCCCTTTTCCATCTTAAGCTTTCTGCACTTTGAACGCATCTCTCTTACGGAGATACCAGGCGTATCGTCTATTATCAGGGTGGACTCGCCGAGTATTCTCGCACTTTCCACCAGCTCGCCCCATTCGTTTGGCTTGAGGTTACCTGTACGGATGGACTGCGCATTTATCTTTGAGTTCATGGAAAGCAGACGGTTAGCCAGCTGCTCCCTTGACATTTCCAAACTAAAGAACGCGGTGGGGATACGTTCCTTTACCACCACATGCTCCGCTATATTAAGCGCAAGTGCGGTTTTTCCCATGGAAGGACGTGCCGCAAGCAGTAACAGATCCGACTTTTGGAAACCGGCGGTTTTGTAATCAAGGTCATAAAACCCGGTAGAGATACCTGTTACGGCACCTGACTGCTTTGATGCTTTTTCTATGGTGTTGAGCACCTGCATTATGGTATCTTTATGCTGACATAGTCGCCCGATCTCTGCTTCTGTGAAATATCATATATGCGCTTTTCGCTGTGATCGAGTATCTCTTCAAGTGTGTTTCCGTCACTGTAGCACTCCTCTGATATCTCGTCCGCCGCTTTTATCAGCTTTCTTAATGTGGAGTTTTTGGATACTATCCTGGCATAATTCCTTATGTTGGCTGCTGTGGGAACCGACATAAGTAGATCTCTTAAGGTCTCTAAGCTTGCATACTCTTCAGGTACGTTTTTTTCTTTAAGTTTATCCCTTAAGGTCAGTATGTCCACCGAACTGCCGGCGTCGTTCATTTCCAGTATTACTTCGTAGATCTTCCCGTATTTGGGTGAGTAAAAATCATCCGAGCTTACTATCTCGGATGCTACGGGTATCATTTCATTATCTTTTATCATAGCCCCGACCACGGCCTGTTCGGCCATGGCGTCGTTGGGCTGTACTCTTCTTATGGAAGCCTCATCCATGTTTCCGCCCTCTATATTGCATAATTACACCTCATCAGTCAGCCTGCGGCTGACAGCTTCCCTTCGCCAGGGACGGCATCGACGCACTACGTGCATCGATATATCCCCTCAAGGGAAGCCTTAAAGATGATAGGCTTCATATATACTTATCAATGATCAGACCAATTCAACCACCACATTAAGGTCTACCGATACCTTGGGATGGAGCTTTACGCCTACCTTGAATGTACCGGCTGTCTTGATCGCATCAGCTAATACAAGCTTCTTTTTGTCTATCTCTATGCCGCTCTGTTCCTTGAGCCCTGCGGATATTTCCTTTGCGGTTATCGAACCGAAGGTCTTTCCGCCTTCGCCGCCCTTTATCTGTAAGGTTACCTTCTGCTTTTCAAGCTCCTTGCCCAAAGCTACGGCCTCTTCGTGGATCTCCTGCTGTCTCTTTTCTTCCTCGGCCTTTTGGATAGCCAAGTCCTTTAAGTTTTTCTCGGTAGCTTCAAGTCCGAGCTTTTTGGGAAGTATAAAGTTACGTGCGTAGCCGTCGTTTACCTTTACAACCTCTCCCTTTTTTCCGAGTTTATTTACATCCTGTAACAATATGACCTGCATGTTAAAACCTCATTTCTTACTATATTTCCTTGTTATTTACCATTTCCTGCAGCACTGCTTTTACCTGCTGCTTGGCTTCCGATATACTGCAGCCCGAAAGCTGTGCTCCGGCTACGCTCATATGTCCGCCGCCGCCTAGTTTTTCCATGACTACCTGTACGTTTACCTCGTCTATGGAACGGGCGCTGATATAGATCTGGTTATTGTATTCCGTAAATACAAAGCTTGCCCTGACATTATTGATATCCATGAGCTCGTTTGCCACCTGTGCTCCCAGTACGGTAGGTGATCCTGCGGAATCAGCCGCACATTCTGCCAGGATAAAGCCGTCCATGAATATTTCCGATGTGGATACCGCTTTTGCCTTTGCGATATATTCCTCCATGTCGGTCCTGAAAGCTTTTCTTATACGTGTGACGTCCGCACCGCATCTCTTTAAGAATGCAGCTGCCTCGAAGGTCCTGACACCTGTCTTGGTAAGGAAGTTGTTGGTGTCTATCATGATGCCGGAGTACATAGCCTCTGCCTCTATGCTCTTAAGCTTTACGCCGTCGCCGACATACTGGAGCATTTCGGTAACCATTTCACAGGCAGACGAAATATACGGCTCGATATATGACAATACCGCGTCATTGATAGAGTCGGAGGTCTGACGGTGATGGTCAAACAGTACCTTTGTTTTTGCTATCTCTAAAAGCTCGGGACATTCAGTGTATCCCGGTCTGTTGACATCCACTATGACCAGTACGGTATTCTCATCAAATAGCGCCATGGCCTGTTCGGAGGTGATTATCATGTCTGCATATTCTGCGGGTGCCTGGTCTCCCCTGAACCTGTCAACTATCATGCTTATGGAGTCGGTCACGTTATTCAGTATGATATATGCCTTTTTGTCGAGGTATTTTACCATCCTGTATACGCCTATCGCAGCGCCGAATGCGTCCGCATCGGGCATGGAGTGACCCATGATGAGTACTTTTTCGTTGTCCTCTATTATCTCGCGGAAGGACTGTGCCTTTACTCTGGCCTTTACACGTGTGCTCTTGCCCACGGATGCGCTCTTGCCGCCGAAATACAGGAATTCGTTCTTGTCCTTTATAACTACCTGATCTCCGCCTCTGCCAAGGGCGAGATCGATAGCCGCATGTGCTGCTTCGTAGCTGTCGGTATAGGAGTCTGTACCGGTACCGATACCCATACTTACGGTTACCGCCATCTCGTTTCCTATGTTTACGTCACGTACTTCGTCAAGGATGGTAAAACGAGCACCCTTGAGCTCTTCTAAGTACTGGTTCTGGAATACGATCAGGTATTTGTCTTTTTCTATCTTCTTTAAGAGTACCTGGTACTCCTGGAAATACTTGTTTATCTTTCTGTCTATGAGTGCTGTGAGCAGCGAACGTCTTACTTCGTCGATGCTTTCCAGGGCTTCCTCATAGTTATCGATATAGAGAAGCGCTACTACAAGCTGCCTGTCTGTCAGGTACTGCTGTAAGCGGAGGATCTCCGTTTCATCGTAGAAGAATACGGATATGAGTACATTATCCTTGTTTTCGACTATACTTTTCTTATCCTCGTTCCAGTCGGCATCATCTATATATATGTTCTTTAACTCAGCACAGTATTTTTTGTCGTTTACGGTCAGATGTACTACGGTCTTTTCCCTGTCGGCCGGAAGTACGTTTTTGGTGATCTCAGGGAATATCTGGCCTATGCCCGTTTTAAGCTTTGCCTTTTCGGGACACATTTCCATAAATTCGTTGTTGGCCGAGAGCAGCCTTCCGTCACCGTCAAGCAGTGCGTAAGGTACCGCCATTTCCTTGATCAGGTTTTTCTGGACCTGCCCGTAGCTTGCTCCGAATTTAACCAGCTGTTCATTTATCTGTTCACGTTTTATGACGATAAAAGCTGCCAGTCCGACCATGTATACGATCAGGAACAGAGTGACTGCTTTTCCCGCATTGGTGTCCAGGAAATAAACATATATGTTCATTATTATAAGTATTACCGCCAGGTACAAGGGCCACATGATAATGGACCTCATAAAGGGCCGGATCTTTTTATTCTTAAACATATATTCTCCGTTTTTCTTAATACTTTTAACATGCTAAAACACATGTTTTCCATTTTTCTCGAATCGAAGTTATTATACTATACAGGGGCTGTTTTGTCAAATTGCGAAAAAGTTGAACCGCCGCACTGAAAAGTGCGGCGGCTCATGGGGAGTTACGTAGTACTCGCCATCATTGTATAACAAAGATAGCAGTTTTTTTATATCTCCTTTACGGAGTCTCTGATAACCATCTGACCCTTAAGCTTAAGGGGTCCGTCAGGTGGAAGAGCTTTTTCGTTTCCGTTTACAA
>JAFZJK010000030.1 GCA_017553965.1 Lachnospiraceae bacterium
GAGATTGTAGCTGCCACCGTAGATGGTCTTCTGTGCTACGATATGTCCGCCGTTGGCTGCAAGTGCTTCTATTGTATATGTGATAGCTGCTGCGCCGGATGCAAGTGCAAGTGCTGCAGATCCACCTTCGAGGGCTGCTATTCTCTTCTCTAACACGTCCTGTGTGGTATTGGTAAGTCTTCCGTATATGTTACCGGCATCTGCAAGTCCGAATCTGTCCGCTGCATGCTTGCTGTTATGGAATACATAAGATGTTGTCTGGTAGATCGGTACTGCTCTTGAATCTGTAGCGGGGTCTGCCTGTTCCTGTCCAACGTGTAACTGTAATGTTTCAAATTTATAATTGCTCATAATGTTTATCTCCTTTTAATTAGTGTTATTTGTATTATTTGTTTTTGTCTGTTTTGGTGTTCCGATCTCTTTGCGGTTTGCAATAAAAATGCCCGAGGCATAACCGCTCCCGGGCAAATGGCTTGAAAATGTTTTTATGAGGTCAACATCGTTCAGTTATGAGGCGCATGAAGTTTCCATCGAACGCCCCAGCCATATTGCATGCCCGGGAGTTTTGCATTCGACAACAACACATGACATTGATCTTCTTATATGTAGCAGTCATGATCTACGCCTCCTTTCCAAAATATCGTAATACCTGTTTTATCAGATGTTTCCTGTGTGGATCAGCTCTTTGTGATCGGTCTTGTTTCATCTGATGTGTATGTTATACCACTAATCACCTACTATGTCAATAGGTTTTAAGGTAAACAAAATTGATACTCAGTTATCAAATAAATTGATAACCATCTTCCTTTACATTATCAAAGTACTTATTTAATTCTTCTATATACTCTTCGCCCATTTTACTAAGCATACTGTTTTTCTTGGTGACATACCCTATTTCCATTATACTGTTGGGGTTTTCGGCATCCTCTCTGAAAGGCACTACCACGTACCCGTCACCGTTTAAGTCACTGGATATAATGCCTGAACACAGTGTATATCCATTAAGGCCCACCATAAGGTTAAGCATGGTAGAACGGTCGGTCACCTTTATTGTACGGGGATAGGTGTTCTCACTTAAGATTTCTTCTGCGAAGTAATATTCTTCTTCAGCCTGCTCAAAAGAAAGGCAAGGGTATGGTTCCAATTGCTCTATACCGATCGTTTTTTCCTTAGCCAAAGGATGCTGTCCCCACAGGTAAACGTACGCCCTGCATTTTATCAACGGATGAAACTCAAGTTCCTCATCCTTCATGATCTTTTCTATTGCCTTACGATTGGCGGAACTAATAAAAAGGATGCCTATCTCACTTTTTAAGTAACCCACATCCGTTAAGACTTTCTTCGTCTCTGTTTCCCTTATGGCAAGATCAAATTCCTTCATATCATATTTCTTTGCCATTTCCGTAAAAGCTTTGACCGCAAATGAATAGTGTTGGGTGGACACACCGAATTTTCTCTTATAATCCCCTTCGCCTTCATATTTCTGCATTACAAGGCTGTAGTGCCGGTAAAAGTTCTTAATATCGTCCAGAAACTCCTTTCCTTCCGGAGTAGGGATAACACCCTTTCTGGTCCTTAAAAAAATAGTTAGCCCTATTTCGTTTTCAAGCTCCTGAATAGCGCTTGTCAACGTAGGCTGAACTATATACAGTTTTTCCGAGGCCTTATTCATTGAGCCGCATTCAGCTACGGTAAGTACATACAATATCTGCTGTAATGTCATATCGGTACTCCTGTCAAATTATTTTTTATGATATCGCTCAGTTTTTTGCTGTAAAAGAAGTCATGGACCATATTGTCATACTCAATCCAGATAGGCAGAGTCTGGCATGAGCCCTTTCTGGGACACTCGAAATCCTTGTTGGCTGTACATGCTACGGCTGAGATCGTGCCCTCCATAAGTTCAAGTATTTCACCAAGATTATACTCTTCAGGTTTTCTGCACAGCTTATATCCGCCGCCCTTACCGCTGGCTCCGACGAGCAGACCTCCCGCCACCATATCCTTAACTATTATCTCTAGATATTTCTTGGATATCTCCTGTCTTTCCGCTATCTCTTTAAGCGGTATATAATGACCGTTATCATGTTCAGCTATATCCAGCATTATTCTTATCGCATATCGTCCTCTTGTAGATATCATGTTATACACCGTCCTTTCCATTTCACCCATAACGGGTAACCTCGAGAATCACGTTGTGATTCCTTCGGTAATAGGGTAGTACTACGTACTACATCGGGTAACCTCGAGAATCACGTTGTGATTCCTTCGGTAATAGGGTAGTACTACATACTACCCTATTATATCATCGGTTTAGTAGGTAAGTCAATGTCTAATTTGAACTAACATTTTTTCTAACTCAGAAGCTATTAAAAAATACCCATGATACTTAAAATCCGGTATACACTTTTCAGCTGTAAATGTAAAGCCTGTGCTCTTCTTATTGAAACTCATATCCAGCAGTTCTTTTGCTTTTTGTACATATTCTAAGATTGCTTCTTCAGCCAGTTCCGCTTCTAACCTAAGCTCGGAAAGATCTGCAAGATTAAGATACGTTATGGCTTTTTCATTTTCGCTGTCAGGTATGTTGTTAAGGAGTTCCAATGCTTTATTATAGTAACTGTACGCCTCATCATACTCCTTTAAAGAAGATAAAGTGATAGCCATATTGTTATATAATGCACACAGCCTCGTATCATCCGGCTTTAAGTCCCGCTCGTAAACTGTAAGTGCTTTTCTGTATAAAGAAAGAGCTTCCTCCGGCATATCGGCACTCTTGTACCCGGTTGCGACATTAACATAAGCGGTACCGCCGGATACGGTATCGCCTAAGCCCATACTCTCCGTCTTAGC
>JAFZJK010000031.1 GCA_017553965.1 Lachnospiraceae bacterium
AATACTGCACGTACTTACGGATTAAAGCATTTGGGAGCTATAGTACCCGGTGCACAGGCCGATCTGGTGGTTTTAAGCAGCCTGGAAAACGTGGATGTGACAGCTGTATATTATAAGGGTAAAAAGGTGGAAAAGAGTGCTGATATTACTTTAAAGCCCTGCCCGGATAAGCTGAAGCACACAATGAACTTTACCGATGTTAACGCTGACAGCTTTAAGCTTTCGATAACCGGTGAAGAGACACATGTGATAGGCATCGACAGAAAACAGATAACCACTACGGATACCGTAAGAAAGTTTGATGTAACTGAGAATTACGTGCCCGACGGAAACAGCGATATACTCAAGATAGCAGCTGTGGAACGTCATAAAAATACAGGAAAGATTGGCGTGGCTCTGGCTTCGGGCTATGGCTTAAAGGGCGGGGCGGTTGCTTCATCCGTATCTCATGACTCACACAATATCATAGTTATTGGTGATAGTGACAGGGATATAGCACTGGCTGTTAATACACTAAAGGAGTCAGGCGGCGGTTATGTTATAGTAGAGGACGGAAAGGTGTTTGAAGTCCTGCCTCTTCCCATCATGGGACTTATGTCGGATGCGGGCTTTGCAACAGTAGATGAAAAGCTTCAGCGTATGAAGAAAAAGGCATATGAAATGGGTGTTGATAAGGACATAGACCCTTTTATCACACTTTCATTCCTTGCTCTTCCCGTTATCCCTGAGATAAGGATAACACCCAGAGGCTTATGTAAGCTCGACAGTAAGGGATTGTATCTGGTATGATAAACAGTCTGTTTGCTTTTGCAACGGGCTATATAGACGCATAAAATGATTTATAAATCGCAAATATAGCATAGACTTAAAACAAGTTCTATGCTATATTTTTTATAACAGTATTCTACGGAGTCAGTTTGGTTATCCGATACTGTAACAATGTATTAGGCAGGTGAAAATGATGCGAAAGAGCTTTAAAAAAGGTGCGGTTCTATGCATGCTTGGTGTTACGGCACTTGCTCTTATGGGTTGTCTTGGTATTACAGACGGGTTAGATGAGAATCCAACTGCAACAGTAACTATGGAACCGAGCGGTTCACAGGTTACGGGTACGGAGGTTCAGGGTATTATACCGGATACCGGAACAGAGCCTACAACAGTCACTACGCCGGCTGACGACGAAAAAAATGATACGAAGGAGAAGAGTATGGATTACGAGAGCATTTTTAAGAACATCACATTGTCAAAGAGTTATAAGGGTGTTGCAAATAACAACCCCATTATCGAGCAGCATTACGGCGCAGATCCTTTTGCGCTTGTATATGACGACACAGTATATTTCTACATGACAGCTGATGCATACGAGTATGATGCAAAGGGAGAGATCAAAGAAAACTCATATTCACAGATAAGAAGTCTTTATGTGGTATCCACAAAGGATATGATCAACTTTACCGATCATGGCGAGATCACCATAGCTGGCGCAAACGGAGCTACAAAGTGGGCTCATAATTCATGGGCACCCGCTGCAGCTTGGAAGATGATAGACGGTAAGCCCAAGTTCTTCCTGTATTTTGCTGATAACGGCGGCGGAATAGGCGTAGTTACATCCGACAGCCCCGTAGGTCCTTTTGTAGATGAGCTCGGACACGGACTCATCAGACGTGATATGGAAAACTGCGGTAACGTAGAATGGCTGTTTGACCCGGCAGTAATTGTGGACGATGACGGAAGAGCATATATCTACTTTGGCGGCGGCGTACCTTTTGACAGGGAAGCAGGAAAGCCTAAGGCAGCTCATCCTATGACCGGCAGATGTGCAGAGCTCGGAGATGATATGATGAGCCTTAAGGATGTACCTGTAACGATCGATGCACCTTTCCTTTTCGAGGATTCGGGCATACATAAATTTGGTGATACATATTATTACAGCTATTGCAGTAACTTTAACGTAGAAGAAAACGGATCTAATGAGTACGGCTTTGCAAACGGCGAGATCTGTATTATGGAAAGCAAGAATCCTTTAGGACCGTTCACTTTCAAAGAGAGAGTACTTAAGAACCCCGGATATTTCTTCGGTTTAGGCGGAAATAACCATCATGCTATCTTTAAGTTTAAGGATCAGTGGTATATCTGTTATCATAGCAGGATATTAGAGAAAGAGCAGGGCATACTGCACGGTTACCGATCAACCAGTATTGAAGAGATCAATATAGCAAAGGATGGCACCATAGGTGATATCAAGATGACCAAGAACGGCGGCAGAGCTCAGGTGGGTACTCTTAATCCTTATGAGAAGATAAACGGTGCCACATTTGCCGTTATGGCAGGTGTTGATACAGCTCCTGCTGATGAAGTAAGCAAAAAGTACGGATGCGGCAACCTTTTACTTACTGCTATCAATGACGGTGACTTTGTAAAGCTTCAGGGTGTGGATTTTGGTGATAAGGGAGCTAAGAAGCTTACAGCTACAGTGCGTACCAACGGAAAAGACGGAGTTATCCGTATTACCACTAAGTATCCTAACGGAGAAGTTGCCGGATATATGGCAGTTAAGGGTGACAGCGCAGAGACAACCGTTATTTCAGCTGAACTTGATAACGCTATAACAGGCCTTCAGGATGTATTCTTCACATTCAGCGGTGAAGGATATGAGATAGTAGATTGGATATTTGAGTAGGAAATCAGTCGATTTGGCAGCTGTTTTGACACTTTTCGTTAAAAAAACGCCCTAAAATCCCAAAAAACCTCAAAAAAATACAAAAAAACTTAAAAAAATTAAAAAAAAGTATGGATTTTTCATAAGATATATAGTATACTGTTGAATATACAGGAGGCAGTCGATGTCAACCTGTGTAGAAGACAAACTACGAAAGGGGTTTAGATTATGAACAAAACTGAATTAGTAGCTGCAGTAGCAGAGAAGACTGCTTTAAAGAAGAAAGACGCAGCAGCAGCCATCGAGGCTGTATTCGGTGTAATCGGTGATGCATTACAGAAGAAGGAGAAGGTTCAGCTTATCGGCTTCGGTACCTTCCAGACCAGCGAAAGAAAGGCTCGTACAGGAAAGAATCCTCGTACCGGCGAGGCTGTTAAGATCGCAGCTGCTACTGTTCCTGGATTTAAGGCAGGAAAGGCTCTTAAGGAGAAGGTTAACACCAAACCCGCTAAGAAGGCTGCTAAGAAGAAATAATTTAATCATGATTAAATAAAGAAATCACCCGAAAGTTTCGGGTGATTTCTTTTTATGTATATTTGAAAAGAATCGGAAAATTAATGAACATCCTGCATTGGGACTTTAATTTGCTGTCCTTAAATACTTCTTTATGTTCTTTATACAGCTCTTTAGCCTTCGCAAGTATATCCTTTTTGATCATAGGAGAGTCGGGAGTTTCTATCAGATGTGTATATGTCCTCATGAGCACTGTCATATAGGTCTGATATGTATTCTCGAGATGTTTATCCAATCCGTTTTCCTTAAAGTACTCGATACGGTTCTCAAAGGCTGTGATCATGTCTGTGTTTTTAACGGCCACTCTTGAGATACTTCCTTCACGTATGATGTAGAAGTAGAGTATGGCGTCGGTATAAACCGTTTTGGAGCTTTTATGTATAAATTGATGAGCGGTAGCCACATCCTCGAATACCTTGCCTACAGGGAATTTAACAGACTTTAACAGCTCTATTTTGTAAAGCTTGTTCCATGCGGATGTAAACTGCTGTATGTGGTTGGCCGTAAAGTAGTTGTATTCAAGTTCGCAGAGCTCGGAGAGTGCTTTGTCGGTATCATATATCGTAATGGTGTTGGTTGGATTGGATTCCATGTCAACTGCTTCATCAGGCTTTACACGGCGATAGTTGCCTATGGCAAGATCAGCATCGTTTTCCGTAAGGTTTTGATAAAGTATACGTATTGCATCGCGGTGCATATAATCATCGGAATCAACCAATATGCCGTATTTACCGGATGCGAGTTTTATGCCTTCGTTCCTGGCATCGGAAAGACCGCCGTTTTTCTTATGTATGCATATAAAACGATCGTCGATACGTGTATATTCGTCGCATACCTTCTGAGAGCCATCCGTTGAACCGTCGTCAACCATGATGACTTCTATATTTTTATAAGTCTGAGTTCTGATGGACTCCAGACTGGGGCGGAGATATTTTCCTACATTATATACCGGTACTATTACAGAGATAAGATCGTTCATAGTTACACCTTCCCGCTCAATTTATAGACTGCTTTGATAATGTAAAAAGAAAAACAATACAGCTCCATGCCTGTTTAGCACAGAGCTGTAATAAGCATAAGAAGATCAGCCCTTCTCAAATACATACATACAGGTAAGAGGATTTGTAGGCTCGCCGTTAAAGAGGGTCAGCTGATTGCCTTCAAGCTTTCCTGTATAATCTATGGTACCTAAGAATTTCTCGGTAAGTTTGAAATCGCCGTTTTCACAGCTCCAGTTGGGAACATCGATATCAAGGTCGTTACGATGGCTCTTGCCTGTGCCGTTAGCCTCTAATTCCAATTTGAAGGGATCGTCTGTGTTCTTAGAAGTATCGGGATCACCCACAAATTTATTGTATAAGCAAGTATATGTTCCGGCATAGGGTACTAATGCAGGATCGTCAGCTTTTACTTCAATAACGGTTTTCTTAACATCGGAAGGAGTCTCGCCTTTACGTACTACCTGGTAAGTACCGTTTATTATGATTGTATTTCCGAGTACTTCTACGGGTTTCCAAGGGTTAATAGCCTCGCCGAGGACTTCACCTCTTTCACCGGAGTCGATAAGTACATTGCCGTCTTCTTCCTTCCAGTCCATATCACGGGCCATAAAGATGTCGTTGTCAACTACTATAACCTGGCCTGCATCAACTGCTTCTTTAAGTTCGTCAGCGGGTACATCGTCAACTGTTTTTCCGGTACAGCTGATCATTGTTACCTTACCGTTATCTTTAAAGTCAAATGTGGCATTTGCCATCATCTTGTTGAAATTATCTTCGGGAAGAAGATTTAACTCCTCGTTTGTGATCCATACCTGCTTAAAGGTTGCAGCATCAAATCCATGAGCTGAAACAAGTTCCCATTCACCCAGTACATTCATGTTTTTATCCTCCAAAATTTATTGACACTGCAATATGTTTAACCCGGCATTAAGTTTAGGTTTTATGCCTGTCATCATTTGCAGTGTACTTGTAATTATTATACAGTAAAATATGTATTTTTACAAGGATTATTCGCAACAATTAAAGAAATTATTATGTTTTTTAAGGCATTTTTTAGTTTACATAAAAAAATTATATGGTATAATGTATTTAGTGATTTTATGCTTAAGAATAATATATTTGGGGTGCTTATGCGAAAGATATCAGCCGGACTGTTTTCTATAAAAATCTTTTTAATCCTTTCGGTACTGTTTTTGGTACTTATTTTTGTTCCGAGAGCAGCTGTTTCTGCTTCGGAACTTGCGTTTGAACAGGACAGTATCGTTCTTTATGAAGGAAATACCCTCAGACTTAATCTAATATACGACGGACAGGAGTTTTTCCAGGATTCGGAAGAATTTGCCTATGACTGGTATGCTTACTTTGAGAGTGAAGACTCCGATATCGTTAGGGTATACTATGACGGCTCCATAGACTGCATGGGTACGGGCAAGACTGTTATAAAGGCTTATTATAACGGTTTGACGGCCGAATGTACCGTAAAGGTTAAAAAGAATAAGTTTAAGCTTTCGGAAACAGAGATCACGCTTTATTCCAATCAGTCGATGGATGTTAAGCTTTCCGGTATCAAGAAGATAACAGAGTATGATTATACAACTTCCAACCTTGATCCCGATGCGGAGTATTCCTGGACCGATTCTCCGAAGGTGGAGATAAAGGGTGGTGGCAAATTTACAATAACTGCCGGCAAGAAAGGCAGACATGAGATCAGACTCATGGGTACCAATAAAAAAGGTGTCAGATATGCTAAAAAGCTGATAGTATATACCGTGCAGGTCGGACCCGAGCAGGACGACATAAGTATAGCTAAAGGCTGCTCCAAGAGTATTAACATGATCGATTCCGAGATCACATCGGTCGAGCTTGTATCGTGGACCGACGGAAACATGATCTATAGTGCTGATGTATATGGTACCGACGGAGGCTATATCGTAAGAGACGGCTTTGATTCCTTTACCACAAAAGAGGGTTGCCCCGATGAAGCAATGTCAACCTTCAGGATCGGATACGAGACAGAAGACGGTACACAGCTTTATTCTTATCTTAATATCATAGCTTACGAACCGGAATATGTTCCTTTTGACGAATATCTCTGGGTGGGACAAATATATGAGCCCGGTATACTCAATGCAACAGCGTATTCTGATATTAAATGTACATCCTCCGATAAAGAGATACTCGAGATTAACGATTACGGTCAGCTTGTACCAAAAGCAAGCGGCAATGTTACTGTCAAGATAGATGTTGACGGCAAGATATTTAAAGAGGAACTGACAATAATAGATGTACATGTGGCAGGCAATAATCTGCTTACATGGACGGGTACAAAGTTTAGTTATAAAGTAACCGGAGCTCCTTCGGATATGAAGATATCTTATTCAAGTTCCGATCCTTCGGTAGCTTCGATATCTAAAAAGGGTACACTTAAGACCAAGAAAAAAGGCTTTACATTTATAACTGTTACGGTCGGAGACGTTGAGACGCAGTATACAGTAAATGTCGGTGATGAAACAGCAGTTAAGGCAGTGCTTTATGCAGGTGAATATGTCGGAAAAGCCAAGTATGATCAGGGCAGACGTATGGAAGAAGGCTATTTTGACTGCAGTTCTCTGGCTTGGAGAAGCTATGCTAAGGCAGGCCTTAAGATACAGAATAATGATTATGCACCGACATCGGCCGATCTTGCCAAGTATATGGATGAGAACGGTTATACAATAGCTTACGGAGATCTTAATCCTGAGGATCTATTACCGGGTGACCTGCTGTTTTATGCGGGAAGCTCCGATAACGGAAGGTTCATGAAGATAAATCACGTAGCTATGTATTACGGTACTGATTATTATTATGATTATTATGATTTCTGGACAGATACATTTGTTGAAGGACTGCAGGGGAGCATAGTCCATGCGGGGACCGGTGGAGGCGGAGTATACTTCAGTCCTTACCCCGGATACAGCGGAGCGGTATTAATAGCAAGAATTTGTAAGTAGTTTTGGAGGTTAGAGATGAGGCTTAATCCTTTTTCAAAGAAGAAAAAGAAGAAGAATACGGTTGAGAGAGGCCATCGTGAACCGATAGTCGTAAAGTTTTTTAAGGAGAAGGACCCTGATAAGTCACTTCATGTAAGTATAGACGAGGATGCTGTAGAAGAAGATAAAGCATCAGGCACAATAGAAGATGAAAACGCTGAAGCTACAGGTAAAAAGGGCCATGCTCGTTTTGTACCCAATGATAAATATTTTACGGTTACAGTATATGCGTTTACCGCAGTGATGGCTTTGATCCTCTTTGCAGTCATCATAACCAACATTGCCCCGGTATTGGCGGGCGTAAGAAGGTTTTTAGGTGTTCTTTCACCGTTTATAATCGGTGCTATAATCGCATTTATTCTTACTCCTATAGTTAATTTCGTGGATGAAGCTTTTTTTGAAAAGGTATGTAAGATCAAGAAGCCGAAGCTGCGTGCAGGTCTTTCCATAGCCATTACATTTATTGTATTTTTCGGATTGATCATTCTTTCGATAGTAAAACTGGCTCCTGAGATCAGCGAAAGTATCGTTAATCTCTATGATAAGTCAAAGACTATCGGTCCTTCTATAGGAAAGAAGATCAATGACCTGCTTGATAATTTAAAAACAAGCTTCCCGACACTTGATGTTGACAAGATCACAACTGCCGTTAACGAGAACCTTCCTTCGGTATTCTCGGTAGCCGGTGATAAGATCATGGCTTTTATACCAAAGATTTTCAGTACGTCATATTCCATCATTCATGTACTAATCGATATATTGCTTGCTATGGCCATATCCATCTATATGGTATGTGATAAGAGAAGAATAGCACATGCAGCAACAAAGATGGTATATTGCTTATTTAAACCGGGGAAGGCAAGCAGCTTTATAGAGAACGCTAAGGAAAGCTTCCAGATATTTACCGGCTTTATAATCGGTAAAGCTATCGATTCACTGATAATCGGTATTCTTTCCTTCTTTATACTTAATATCTTCCAATTGAAATACAGCTTACTGGTAGCGGTTATAATAGGCGTTACCAATATGATACCGTTCTTCGGTCCTTTCATCGGAGCGATACCCGGTATACTTCTTTATTTATGTATAGATCCTGTTGATGCTCTTATTTTCGGAGGCATCGTACTTGCTATCCAGCAGTTTGACGGCTGGGTATTGGGACCTATGATACTCGGTGATTCCACCGGTGTCAGACCTATCTGGGTTATATTCGGTATCACGGTCGGAGGAGCATATTTCGGATTTGCCGGCATGTTCCTTGGAGTACCCGTGACTGCCGTTATAGTATATCTTGTAAATAAGATGGTAGATAAAAAGCTGAATGAAAAACATATAGAGGTTCAATAGCATATGGACAATGATCTGATATTAAATCAGCAAAGTTCCGTGGAAGAACATATCCCGTGGAATGTCTATCCCAGACCGCAGATGCGCAGGGACAGCTTCTATAACTTAAACGGTGAATGGGATTTTGAAGTGGCTCAGTATGACTATCCTCCTAAAACATATTCTATGAGGATCACTGTACCTTATCCCGTGGAATCAAAGCTGTCGGGTATTGGAAAACACTTTAAAAAGGGGAGCAGGCTCTTTTACAGAAGATATTTTGATGCTCCGATAAAGCTTAGATGGAGAAGAGTACTGCTGCACTGCGGCGGTATAGACCAGAAAGCGGATATATTCATCAACGGACATTTTGTAATATCATGCTGTACGCCCATAGAGGGTCCGCTTGAGGTTGATATTACTCCGTTCCTTTTGGATGAAAATGAGCTGGTAATAAAAGTAATAGATGACATGGATAAAAATGTCCCTTACGGAAAGCAGAGTGAAAATCCGAAGGAAATCTGGTATTCACCGGTATCCGGCATATGGCAGACGGTATGGCTGGAGTCCGTACCCGAGTATTATATAAAGGGACTTAAGGTGACTACGACACTTGACTATGCCGACATTGAGATATTCGGTGTTGACGAAGGCAGAGTTATGTTTGAGGGTAAGAGCTATCGTTTCTATGACGGAAAGATAAGGCTCACACCTGTTGTTAAGAAACCATGGAGCCCTGCAGACCCGCATCTGTATTTCTTTACAGTGCAGGTAGGTAACGATAAGGTTGATTCTTATTTTGCACTTAGGACTTTAGAGATAAAGGATGATTACGGGTTAAAACGTCTGTGCCTTAACGGAGAGTCATATTTCTTTAACGGTGTCATGCATCAGGGCTACTGGAAGGACGGTCTTTATACTCCGGAAAGAGCTGATGATTATAAGTTTGATATCATAGCCGCTAAAAACATGGGCTTTAATACCATAAGAAAGCACTTGAAGATAGAGCCCGAGGAGTTTTATTACCAATGTGATAAGCTCGGGATGATCGTATTTCAGGATATGGTCAATAACGGCAAATACTCTAAAGTAAGAGATATCGTTTTCCCTATAATCGGTTTTACCAAGTTTTCCGACAAGTTTAAGCACAGGGGAAAGGTACAGAGAAGGTCATATATAAATGCTGCACAGAGTACGGTTAAAACACTTTACAGCCATCCTTGTATCTGTTACTGGACACTGTTTAATGAGGGATGGGGCCAGTTCTGCAGCAGTCAGATATACGATCTGATAAAGGGCATGGATAAGACCCGTTTTATAGACAGTGCTTCCGGCTGGTTTAAGGGCGGAAAGACCGATGTAGAGTCGATTCATTGTTATTTCAAGAGGTTTAATCCTCCCAGGACAGAAAAGCCAATCATTCTTTCGGAGTTTGGGGGATATTCATTAAAGATAAAAGATCATGCCGAAGAAACCGCAGGATACGGATATAAGCAGTTTGATGATAAGCGTTCTTATCTTGAAGCTATAAGAAAACTGTATGAAGAAGATGTGATCCCGGCCATAGGTCTTGGCCTTTGCGGATGTATCTATACACAGTTCTGTGACATAGAACAGGAAACAAACGGACTGATCACCTATGACAGAAAATATATCAAGGCTGACGAGAATATTTTTAAGCCGTTTGAAAGCAGACTAACAATATAATTCATATTGGAGAAAAAAGTTGAGTTACAAGTTTAAGAACTGCATAATACTTGCTACAGATGAAAACGGTAATTTTACCGTACTAAGACATGAAGTATTGTGCGTAAAGGACGATAAGATCATATATATAGGACCGGAAGGCGAGGCACCCGCATGTGAGTGTGAGAAAGACATGAAGGGCAGCATTCTTATGCCCGGAATCGTTGATGCACACTGTCACGGACCGATGACACTGCTCAGAGGTGTAGGCGGTGGACTGGCATTACAGGACTGGCTTGAAAAAGCTATTTTCCCCATAGAGGATAAGTTAACACCTCTTGATGTGGAAAGAGGCGAGAGACTTGCCGTTATGGAAATGCTGGCATCAGGTATCACATATGTATCGGAAATGTATGATTTCCCGAAGGCTACCGGTATGGTACTTAGGGAGACAGGTATGCGTGCCAATATATGCAGAGTCGGTCTGTCGTTTTCTGAAGAAACACAGATACCTCCCGGAAGGTTTGAGGAATGTGTGGAACTGGTAAGAGACTGGAAAGACCCTGATGACAGGGTACGTGCAGAATTCTGTCTGCACTCGGAGTATCTGACCAATGAAGGTTTTGCAAGAAAGATTGCTGAGATAAACCGTGATTATAATGCTACAGTCAATATTCATGTATCCGAGACCAGAAAAGAGCATGAGGAGTGTAAGGCAAGGCATAACGGTCTTACACCCATAGCATATCTTGAAAAATGCGGCATACTGGATAATAAAACATATGCAGCACATTGCGTATGGGTTGAGCCTGAAGATATGGAGATAATGGCAGCTAAAGGAACATCCGCCATATTTAATCCAAGCAGCAACTGTAAACTTGCATCGGGCTTTGCACCTATTACTGAGCTTAAAAAAGCCGGCGTAAATGTCGGTATTGGTACTGACGGTACAGCCAGCAACGATAACCTCAATATGTTTGAGGAAATGCATCTGGCTTCACTGATAATAAAAAATACCGGCAGGGATGCTACATTAGCTACCGCAGAAGAGATATTAAAGATGGCTACGGTAAACGGAGCACGTGCCATGGGCAGGACCGATACAGGCGAGCTTAAATGCGGCATGAAGGCTGATATTATAGCCGTATCTCTTGAAAAGCCACACATGTTCCCGGCATTTGATATACCCAATATACTGGTATACAGTGCACAGGCTTCCGATGTGGTTATGACCATGGTAGACGGCCGTATACTTTATGAAAACGGTGAGTATACTACTTTAGATGCCGAAAAAGTTAAGGCTGAAATGCAGGAAAGTTTAAACTGGATATATAATTAATGTTAATAAGCGGTAACGGAGTAAGGAATCAGGTGAAAAACCTGAGCGGGCCCGCCGCCGTAAATAAACTATATTTACATGTCTGAAAGACTTCCTATTGAGGGAAGCTGACTGACGAGGTGTAAATACATATCAAGCGGAGAGAAAAGCAGCCGCAAAGCTTTTCTCTTAAATGCCATTGAAGCTTTTGCTTTGAGAAGGTACGTGCGATATGAATGTTTATGAGCCGGAAGACTTAGCCGTGTTTTCTGTAGACCATTGTGTCGTCTGCGAGCACCGGATATCATTTTGATTACAGGAAGCTGCTTAATATAATACGGTCTTTTAACTTAAGGGAGAAGACTGTAATTTATCTCTATGGAGGACATAAAATGAAGAAGAAATTAGCTAAATTTATGTCTATGATCATGATTGCGGCATTGATCGTGACAAGTTATACCGGCTTTTCCGGTAATGTTAGTGCATACGCTGACGAAGGTGATACACCTTTACTGATTGCTACCGCTACAGTACCTTCAGAGGCAACAGTGTATGTTACTATTTCTAACAAGGGTGACCTTGTTGTAAGACAGCAGTCCGTTACAGTTATGGATACTGATGATGACGGAGCTCTTACTATCTCAGACGCTCTTTACTGTGCGCATGAAAAGTACTACAAGGGCGGCGCAGCTGAAGGTTATGGCGCAGAGGTTGGACAGTGGGGTTTAGGCGTTACAAAGCTCTGGGGCGATACCTCAGGAAACTTTGGATACTATGTAAATGATATCATGTCTATGGGAGCAAGTGATCCCATAAGTGACGGTGATTATCTTAATGCATGGGTATATGTAAATTCAGATTTTTCAGATCAGTATGCATTCTTTAATACCCGTAAGTTAGGTATTAAGATAGGTCAGAAAAAGACCATCAGACTTTATACAGCAGGTTTTGATGCAAATTGGGCTCAGGTTAACAGCCCCTTAAAGAATGCTGTTATCACTATCGGTGGTGAGCCTACAGAGTATGGTACAAGTAAGAAGGGTGGATTTAAGTTCTCAGCTAACCAGTCAGGCAGTTATTTCCTTTCAGCCTTTTCTGAGGATGCTACTATAGTACCTCCCACACTTATCGTATTTGTTCAGCCTGAAAAAGGTGAAGTTATCGAAGTAAAGAATAAGAAATATACCGTTACCAAGCTTGGTACAGTTAAGACAGGAAAGAAGGGTAAGGTTACCTTCTCCAAGTCAGCAAACGAAGGTAAGGAAGCTCCCAAGACAGTTGAATACGCAGGAGTTACTTACAAGGTTAAAGTAGTTGACTGATAATCTTAAACTAAGAAACATGAAATGTAGTATGCGCTTCCCACAAAAGGGAGGCGCATACTAATATCAATCATTGGGACGGTTTTATATGAAAAAGAAGATACTGTTTTATATAATACTTAGTTTTGCATTTATATTCCTTTGTCTTGGGAAAGTTATTCCGGCAAAGGCTGATTATGATGCATCAAATGATGTTAAAGGTATTATAGACGGTATCATTTTTTTTAATACAGGAAACACAGAAGATTCAAGTGAAGCGGTTTCGAAAGAATCACGAGATATAAAGATCAAAGAATATGTAGAAAATACTCTGCCTAATAACATCGGCGGCACAGCGGAATGGTATGCATTGGGACTTTATCAGTACGGAGATTATGATTTTACCGCATATAGAAAAGCGCTGGTAAATTACCTAAGTGAAAAAGAGATAGGCGGAGCTTCTACAAGACTTAAGTTTGCGTTGCTTTTGGCCTTTGTTTCCGATGATGGTGATATAGACAAAGCAACAGGCAGATTATATGATTCGGATTTTATCGAAAAAGCTTTAAACGATGATTCCATAGGCGGACAGGGTATCATGAGCTACGTGTTCGGCCTGCATCTGTATAATAACGGATATAAAGGTGCTGTTTCCGAAGAGGAGATAATCGATACATTCAGGGAACTTCAGCATGAGGATGGTGGCTGGTCTGTTATGGGGGATAACGGTGATGTGGACGTAACCGCCATGGTACTACAGGCACTGGCTCCATTGACTGATAAAGCTTTTGTACCGGATCCGGGAAATACCGAGACAGGACTTACCGAATATACCGCATCTATCATTACGATGGCTAAACGAGGGATAGAGTTCTTATCGGAAAAACAGGATGATGATGGCGGATATGCAGGTTTTGGAGTCAAAAATGCGGAGAGTACCGCACAGGTTATAGCAGCTATGTCAGCTCTGGGTATTGACTGTGCGACTGATGCAAGATTTGTAAAGAACGGTAATTCACCTATAGACGGAATTGCTAAATTCAAACTGGAGGACGGCAGTTTTTCTCATGATGAAAGCGGGGTGTCAAGTCCATCCGCAACAGTACAGACCTTTTATTCCATGGTAGCTTATCTTAGGATGAAGGAAGGATTGTCACCTCTGTATGTGAAAGACAGTAATGAAAAGAAACTCGTCGAAATATACGGTGAGAAGATCAATACTGATACTCAGGATGAAAAAGATGGTAATGAACCCGGTATCAATACTGATAGTGACGGTAATAACGGGGATAAATCCGATGTAAATAATAACGGCTTTAACAGTGATAGCAGTAATAAAAACGATGTCATTGATAAAACGCCAAATGATAACAATGTATCATCCGGTTCAGGTTACAAGCCTATTGCAATAGCGATACTTGCAGGTGTGTGTCTTTTGATATGCGGAATACTGTTTGCCCTTAAAAAGCATTGGAAAAACTTTCTGTTTGTCGGTATAGTTGGTATTATCGGCGTATTGATCATCATACTCACCGATTTTTCCAAGCCTGAGGATTATTATGGAAAGGCTACCGACAAGGAAAATACGGTAGGTACCGTAACCATGTCCATACGCTGCGATATATTAAAGGATAAAGAACGTAACGAACATATACCTGAGGATTATTGTATACTCGATACCACGGAG
>JAFZJK010000032.1 GCA_017553965.1 Lachnospiraceae bacterium
ACCCCGGCAGTCGAAGACGCCGAGAATATTGACAAGAGTGAAGGCGGAGATAATCTTAACCTTGTCTTTAAGATCATGAAGCGCGGGGATAAGCTGGAGAAGGCTCTTGCTTCGGGAAATGAAAAAGAGCTTTCGGATCTGGGTTTAAGGTATGACCTTACACTTCCTTTATCCAGATATTATGCGGGACATAAGGAACTGCTACCCTCACCCATGAAATGTATCCAGATAGATAAGGTATACCGCGCTGAGCGTCCGCAGAAGGGCAGGGACAGAGAGTTTGTACAGTGCGATATAGACATCTTAGGTTCCGATTCGCCCAACTGTGAAGTAGAGCTTATATGTGTTACCGCTGAAGCACTCCAGGCACTTTCTTTAAAGAATTTCAAGATCAAGATAAATGACAGAAGAGTACTTAAATCCATGCTTTTAAAGTGCGGATTTGAGGCATCGCAGCTTGACAGCGTATGTATTTCCTTTGATAAGCTCGATAAGATCGGAGCAGAGGGAGTAAATGCAGAGCTTACCGAAAAAGGCTTTTCGGCCGATGCGATAAGCAGCCTTAACAGTATCCTTGAAAAGCGTCCTTTTACTCTTGATATGATGACTGAGCTTTGCGATGATACGGATGCCGTACAGAATCTTAAGTATATAATCGATACGGTAAAGGCTTCCGTAGGGGATGCGTTTGATGTTGTATTTGATATCTCGCTCGTACGCGGACAGGGATACTATACCGGTACCGTGTTTGAAGTTGAGAGCACCGATTTTAGAGGCGCTATCAGCGGCGGCGGAAGATATGATAACCTTATAGGAAAGTTTATAGGCCAGTCGGTACCTGCGGTCGGTTTTTCGATCGGTTTTGAACGTATATACTCCATTATGAAGGAGAGCGGGTTCAAGATCCCCGAAAAACGCTTAAAGGTGGCACTATTATACAATGCCGACTGTTTTGCCGAAGCACATAAAAAGGCTTCGGAATTAAGAGAAAAATATGATGTTTCCATGTTTGAGACTCCCAAGAAGACCGGAAAGTTTTTAAACAAGCTTCAGGAAAACGGTTATGGCGGATTCTTTATTATGGGACAGTCCGAAGAAGTGAACGAGCTTAAGTAATATGCTGCTCGCGTTAACAGTGAGGATTCAGAGAACAAAACGCCTTCAACAAGGCGTTTTTTCCTACGGGAGAGGCTATGCAGACCGATATAAGAAAAATCTTTGAACTGAATAAGAGGCTGATCGGTGAAGTGGACAGAGCGGTGTGTATGTTCCGTATAGGAAGGTATGATAAAGCTCTTGAGTACACTGCCGATACTGCTGACGAGATAAATGCGGTGGCTGATGCGGTCATGCAGGACAGAGACTATTTTGACAGCGTCCCGACCGAATTTATAGAAGGTATGCTTAAGTCGATAGTTGATGCTACCGTAGCCAAGGATTACTGTTTACTGGCGGATATATACGAAATGCAGCTTTCGACATTTGTATGCGGTATCCAGGAGCTGATCCTAGGCAGGGAACAGTTTTTGGAATTTGACAATACCCGTTACAGAGAAAGTATTACGGCTCTAAAGTCGGTACTCAGAGAGATGATCGAGGAAAGAGACGATCTGACTGTTGATGAGCAGAAGCGTTTCAGGGTAAACCTCAATGCTAAGCTGGACGACATGTTTGATCCTGCAGAGCTCCTTAAGAAAGGCTTTAACCTGGAATTCACATCGAGCGGTCTTATGACTATAGCGGCACCGTACAGGGGAGGCAGGATATACCTGCATTCAAACGGAAGAACAGTTAACGAAAGTCTTCAGCTGGCACTTAACTGGTATGATGCGATGGTCGATGAGTATGTGGTATACGGCTTCGGCATGGGATATCACATTGAAGAGCTTCATAGGCTCGCTCCCGACAAAAGGATAGTCGTATATGAAAGTGACCTTGATGTACTGAAACTGTACTGTGCGTTCAGAGGAGATACGTCACTTCTTACCGAAGAAAACGTATTTATCGTTTATGACAGGGATATGAAGCTGATATCCGCTAAGCTTAGGGGGACATCTCCCACGGCGGATGGTCAGAAATATATATTTGTCGGAGATGACGGAAGGATAATAAAGGTTTGTATACATTACCCGTCGTACCGCAGATCTCCCGGATGCAGGGAGGTTGATGCAGCACTTCCGTGGAAAGCCGCGGTGGAAGGGCTGTAATGAGTTAGGTTAAGAAAGCCGTGCTCCGGTAAAGACTAGATAATAAAGGAGAGAAATACCGATGAATGATGAATATACAGTAGCATTGTCCAAGCTTGCGGAAAAGATGAAGCTTGAAAACTGTACACCTGAAATAGAAATGGATAATAAGTTTATCTCTAAGCCCGATATCAACAGACCTGCGCTGCAGCTTGCAGGGTTCATGGAGGACTTCGATAACGAGAGAATACAGATTATAGGAAACGTTGAGCATTCTTATCTGCTCAGACAGACAAACAGGGATGAGATATATGAGCGCTTTCTTTCAAGCGGTATCCCCTGTATTATAATATGTAACGGTTTCGAGCTGGAGCCCTCACTTATATCTACGGCTGTTAAATACCAGGTACCGATACTTCGTACAGGTAAGACCACATCTTCTCTTATGGCAGAGGTTATAAGATGGCTGAATGTCGAGTTGGCACCTACCATGACCATACACGGAGTACTGGTCGATGTATACGGCGAAGGTATTCTTATTACAGGCGAGAGCGGCATAGGTAAATCGGAGGCTGCACTGGAGCTGATCAAGAGAGGACATCGTCTGATAAGCGATGATGTTGTTGAGATAAAGAAGGTAAGTGATGATACTCTGGTAGGTACATCGCCTGAGATGACCAGACACTTTATAGAACTTAGAGGTATCGGTATCATAGATGTAAAGACCCTGTTCGGTGTTGAAAGTGTTAAAAATACGGGTACCATCGACCTTGTCATTAATCTTGAGGATTGGGACAGGGAAAAGGAATATGACCGCATGGGTTTAGAGGAGCATTACGTTAATTATCTCGGAAATAACGTAGTATGCCACAATATCCCTATAAGACCCGGTCGTAACCTGGCCATCATATGTGAGGCGGCAGCGGTTAACTGCAGACAGAAGAAGATGGGCTACAATGCCGCACAGACTCTTTATGAAAGAGCTATAGCAAATATTAACGGTATTAAGCCGGATATAAAATAGTTTGGTTAAAACGGAGGATATTATGAAGTACTGTTTCGGAGTTGATATAGGCGGAACCACCATTAAAATGGGCCTTTTTACCGCTGAAGGCGAGCTGCTTGATAAATGGGAGATAAAGACCAACCGTGAAAACGGAGGAGAAAAGGTGCCCGCCGATATAGCTGAAGCGATAGATAAGAAGTGCACGGAAAAAGGTCTTGAAAAAGGCGATATAACAGGTGTCGGCATAGGAGTGCCCGGCCCTGTTACTCCTGACGGGACTGTTATGAAATGTGCAAATCTCGGCTGGGGTATTTTTAATGTAAATGAAAAGATGACGGCTCTTACAGGACTTAAGTGCAGTGCGGTAAATGATGCAAATGCAGCAGCACTCGGCGAGCTCTGGAGAGGCGGCGGAAAGGGATACAAAAACCTTGTATTTGTAACTCTCGGCACCGGTGTCGGAGGCGGTATCGTTATAGACGGCAAGGTTATAAGCGGTATTCACGGCGGCGGAGGAGAGATAGGACACATCGTAGTCAATCCTTTGGAAGAAGATACCTGCGGCTGCGGCGGACACGGACATCTTGAACAGTATGCTTCCGCAACTGGTACCGTAAGGCTTGCAAAAAAAGCACTTAAGGCAACGGATACAAACAGCACGTTAAGAGATAAGGATGAGCTTACCTGCAAGGATATATTTGATGCGGCTAAGGCAGGCGACAGCCTTGCAAATGAACTGGTAGATACCATGTGCGCATATCTTGCACAGGCTCTTTCGGGAGTGGCAGCTACCTGTGATCCGGAAGCTTATGTTATCGGCGGCGGCGTCTCAAAGGCAGGCACCGTGATCACTGATACCGTTAAAAAGCATTTTAACGGCAATAATATGAACGTCCTTACCACTGCAGAGTTCAGGCTGGCAGAGCTTGGAAATGATGCGGGAATATACGGTGCCGCATATCTTACCATTGGCTGATAGGCAGATGACCATAATTTAACAAAGGGACATTATCAGGATAAAAGGAGAGCGGCAGCATATATATACTGCCGTATAAGGGGAATTGGATAAAAAGATCATAAATGATATAAAGAAGCTGTGCGGGGAAGATAAGGTCTTCGAAAATGTAAAGCTTTCGGAATATACGTCTTTTAAGACCGGCGGTCCGGCCGACTGCCTGGTACGCCCGGTCACTATAGACGAGCTGAAAAAAGTTACGGACTATGTCAGAAAAAACAATATCCCGTATTATGTAATAGGAAACGGTACAAACATGCTGGCAGCCGATGAGGGCTTCAGAGGTGTGATAATAGCCTTAAAGGACATGAGCGGTGAGATAAGCTTTTCCGACACACAGGATGATGATACGGTTGCGGTAACGGCATATGCCGGCTGTACTTTGGCCAGGCTTTCTGCGGAAGCGGCTTCAAAAGGACTTGCCGGGACCGAGTTCGCATCCGGCATACCCGGAAGCATAGGCGGTGCGGTGGTTATGAACGCCGGAGCATACGGCGGAGAGATCAAGGACATCCTCGAATATGCTGATGTACTTGATGAGAGCGGAAATATACTGCGTCTTAAAAATGAGGATCTCGGATTCGGATACCGTAAGAGTATAATTCAGGAGAAAAACTATATAGTACTTATGGTTTCCTTCCTGCTTAAGCGCGGGGATGAAAAGACCATAAAAGCTGAAATGCGTGAGCTTAACGAAAGACGCCGAGAGAAGCAGCCTTTGGAGTATCCGAGTGCGGGCAGTACATTTAAACGCCCGGAGGGTCTTTTTGCCGGAAAACTCATAGAGGATTCGGGACTTAAGGGCTACCGTGTCGGTGATGCACAGGTTTCCGAGAAACACTGCGGTTTCGTTGTTAACAGGGGAAAAGCCACATCCTCCGATATATATAAGCTGATAGGCGATGTTATCGGTATTGTATATGAAAAAACCGGAGTACAGCTTGATCCCGAGATTAAACTTCTGGGGTTTGAGGAATGAATTTTACCGAAAAAGTAAAACAGGAGCTGGCAAATATATTGCCGAATCCGCGTCATTGCAGGATGGCGGAGCTTGGCGGGCTTATAGCGGGATCGGGAAGTATCGATCGTCAAAAAGATGAACTGGTCATATTTTCAGAAAATGAACTGGTTATAAAAACAGCAGAAAAATTGTTAAATAAAATTTTTTCTGTTGACAATTTCGGTCGGACAGTTTACGATATAAAGCGTTCGGGAAGAGAATGGGGTAAGATAACTCTTTCCGCACAGGAAACGAACAGGGTTGTTGAAACAGTCAAGCTGAATCGGGACGGACTTATATCCGATCCGGTGCTTTATACCATGACCTGCTGTAAGAGAGCTTATTTACGGGGACTGTTTTTGGCATCCGGTACGCTGTCGGATCCGAATAAGGATTATCATTTCGAGATAACTCATGAGGACGAGCTTTTTGCAGATGAGATTAGAAAACTCATATGCGGGTTCGGAGCTGACGCGAAGCTGGTAAAGCGAAAAAACAGATTTGTGGTATATGTTAAGGACAGCGGGATGATCTCTGAGCTGTTAAATGTCATGGGAGCGCATGTTGCCATGATGGAGCTTGAGAACGTTAAGATCTTAAAGGACTTAAGAAACCGCGTGAACAGGCAGGTTAACTGCGATCAGGCAAACATCAACAAAGCATTATCTGCCTCAAGAAAACAGCTGGCTGATATCCGGTACATCAGGGAGAAGACCGGATTTAGCGGAGTAGCAAAGGATTTGATCGAGACGGCTGAGCTTAGGGAAAAATATCCCGAGGCAACACTTGCCGAACTGGTGATGTATAACGGGGACAGTGTTGGAAAATCAGGACTTAATCACAGATTAAAGAAACTTTCGGACATGGCGGACAAGTTGCGCAGCAGTGAGGTTTAGTAACATTGTTTGCGGGTATCCGGTCCCGGAGAAAACAGGAGAAAAAAGATGATCACAAAAAAGATGGCAATTGATATAACTGCCGACCTTGACAAGAGACCTATCGCAAAACTGGTACAGGAAGCCAGCAAATTCAGCAGCTCGGTATTCTTTGAGTACAAAGACAAGAAAGTAAATGCAAAAAGCATCATGGGAATGATGACATTTATAAGCATCATGAATAAAGCATCGGCGGCAAAAGAGAAGATCGATATCAAGATCAACGGTACCGACGAGGGCGAGGCAATGGATGCTATCACTGCATTCTTCGCTTAAATTTATATCGAATTTTTTTGTAAGGGAAACCTCATTTGGGGTTTTCTTTTTTTTTCTGATGTGATATAATAAAATCGATGGAATTTGGCCATTTCATTGATTTAAGGTAATTCACGGAGGCATAGTATGACAAGGGAACAGAGAAGAAAAGAAGTTAAGAAAAACAGGATTTCTCTTGTGTTTATAATCATAGAGCTTATAGCAGTAGCAATTCTTATACCGTTGGCAATCTCAAAACTCGGAAATAAAGGAAATGAAGACACACCGGAGATACGGAACGAACAAAATGAGGAAACCTTGGTAAATGCAGGTACCAACGTATCCGAAGGCAGCACGGTGATAAATTCCAATGCGGGGGAAGAAGACAGCAGTACTTCCATATCAAAGGAGCCGGTAAATAACGGGGGAGCTGACGGAAACGGCGGAACATCCACGCCTTCAGGTTCGAGAAACAGCGCGGCAGATGATCCCGATACAGGGAACGACACATCTTCCGATATCACTCCCACCACAACTCCCACTCCCATAGAAAAGGATAAACCTAAAGCCGGCACTATAGAGGCGGTTATAGCTGAGGCAGACATTCAGGCTGCCATGTATGATTACGATGCCGCAA
The DNA here is from genome assembly GCA_017553965.1 of Lachnospiraceae bacterium. The sequence continues at coordinate 7,035 of JAFZJK010000032.1, forward strand.
TAGAGATGGTGCAGGCTCATGCCGATTATGAAACAAGTGAGGCTGCCAAGGCAGCAGTGGAAGGCTATGAGGCTGAAAAGGCAAAGCTTGTCAAGTGGCCTGACAATACAAAGATCAGCCATATTTTCGTACATTCATTGATAGTTGATACTTCACGTGCTTTCGGTCCTAAGTCATCACAGCCCACGGGCTACAATAAATACATGACAACCGTAAGCGAGTTTAATAAGATGATCGAATCCATGTATGAAAGAGGCTATGTGCTTGTAAGCATACATGATATCGCGAAGCGTGTGGTGGATGAAAACGGCAACGAGACACTGGTTGCACAGCCCATCATGCTTCCCGAAGGAAAGGAACCCTTTGTTCTTTCTCAGGATGACGTTAACTATTATGAGTATATGGATGGGGACGGATTTGCCGACAGGATCGTAATAGGTGAAGACGGAATCCCCACCTGCCAGTACACAGATGTTGACGGAAACATATATTTCGGAGAATATGACGTACTTCCGATCATAGACAGGTTCATCAAGGAACATCCCGATTTCTCATACCATGGAGCAAAGGGGATACTTGCACTTACCGGTTACGAGGGCGCACTTGGATACGATACCGGTCTTTCTATGAAGATATATGAAGGTCTTTCCGAAGAAGAAAAGATGAAGAAGATCGAGGCTGAGCGAGTAAAGGCCAAGGCTGTGGCAGATGCCATAAAGGCTGACGGCTGGGAGTTTGCAAGCCACAGTTATACACACTCCAACATGACAAATGCTACGCTTGAAAAGATGCAGTATGACTCAAAGCGCTGGCATGAAGAAGTGGAAATAATAACCGGACCTACAGACATTTATATCTACCCTTACGGTGCCGACATATGCGACTGGCATGCTTATAAGGGCGATAAATTCGAGCTTTTGAAGAGCTACGGTTTCTGGTATTTCTGTAACGTCGATGCTTCGAGGTACTGGATACAGTTAAGAAGCGATTATTTCAGAATGGGCCGTATCAACACCGACGGTGAGCGTATGCACATCACCATGAAGAACAGGAGCGACCCTTCGATCACTGACCGACTGGGATATTTCTTCGTTACCGAAGATGTATATGACTACAGCAGACCCGCTTGGGACTGAGATACTAAAATAATTAATTGATCAAAGATGCCGGTTATAGGCATGCTTCTGCGATTGACAGAACTGTGATCAATAAGATTACCCGAAAAAGAACGGATAGGAGGAGAAAGTATGGGATTTACACATTTACATGTTCATACCGAATACAGCCTCCTTGACGGTTCAAGTAAGATTAAGGAGATCCTTAAAAGAGCAAAGGAGCTCGGACAGGATTCTCTTGCGATCACCGACCATGGTGTTATGTACGGTGCGATCGACTTTTACAAGGCAGCACTCGATATCGGCGTAAAGCCCATTATCGGCTGCGAGGTATATGTTGCGCCGGGTTCGCGTTTCGAAAAAGAAAACTCGGTATCGGATGAAAGGTACAGGCATCTTGTGCTGCTGGCCGAAAACAATACCGGTTATTCCAACCTTATGAAGATAGTATCCAAAGGGTTTATAGAAGGCTTTTATTATAAACCCCGTGTGGATATGGAAGTACTCAGAACTTATCACGAGGGCATCATAGCTCTTTCGGCGTGTCTGGCCGGAGAGATCCCCGGATATCTTATAAAAGGGGATTATGACGGAGCTAAAAAGGCAGCTCTTACATTTAGAGAACTTTTCGGAGAAAACAATTTCTTCTTAGAGCTTCAGGATCACGGCATACCTGAGCAGAAAACAGTAAATGCAGGGCTTCTGCGGCTTTCGGAAGAAACAGGTATAAAGCTAGTATGTACCAATGACGTGCATTATACCTTTGCGGAGGATGCCGAGGCGCATGATATACTGCTGTGTATACAGACGCAGAAAAAAGTGCAGGATGTCGACAGAATGCGCTATGAAGGCGGACAGTATTATCTGAAATCCGAGGAAGAGATGAGAAGTCTTTTCCCGTATGCGTTGGAAGCGGTAGAAAACACTGCGGATATCGCAGCAAGATGCAACGTTACCATAGAGTTTAACCATTATAAGCTGCCGAAATTCGATGTGCCCGAAGGCTTTACAGCTAAGACCTATCTTGACATGCTATGCCGTGAAGGCCTTAAAAAAAGATATGCGGATGTCTCTGAGGAAAATTACGAAGAGCTTCAGAAAAGACTTGATTATGAGCTTGCTACCATAGAGGATATGGGATTTGTGGACTATTTCCTGATAGTCTGGGATTTTATCAAATACGGAAAGGACCATGGTATAGCCGTTGGCCCCGGACGTGGAAGTGCAGCGGGTTCGATAGTTGCATATTCACTGGGTATAACGGATATAGACCCTATAAAGTACAGCCTGCTGTTTGAGAGATTCCTTAATCCCGAACGTGTTACCATGCCCGATATAGACGTGGATTTCTGCTATGAAAGACGGCAGGAGGTTATAGATTACGTAGTACGTAAATACGGCAAGGACAGAGTGGTACAGATAGTTACTTTCGGTACCCTTCAGGCAAGAGGAGTTTTAAGGGATGTCGGAAGAGCTCTTGATATGTCCTATGCAAAGGTTGACCAGATAGCAAAGATGGTACCGGCAGAGCTTGGCATGACGCTTGATAAAGCACTCGAGACCAGCCCTGATTTTAAGTCGGCTTACGGCTCCGATCCTGAGATACAAAAGCTTATAGATATGAGCCGCAGACTTGAGGGTCTGCCCAGACACTGTTCCATGCATGCGGCAGGCGTGGTTATAGCAAATGCACCCGCAGATGATTATGTACCGTTATCACGTTCGGCGGATGACAGTATAACCACACAGTATACCATGACCACTTTGGAGGAGCTCGGCCTACTCAAGATGGACTTCTTAGGGCTTAGAACCCTTACCGTTATACAGGATGCGGTTAAGTCTGTAAACGCAAGTTTACTGGCAGAGTACAGAGCTTCACATATGGGAAGCGACGAGGGCTTTACCTCTCTCGATATCAATAAGATAGATTACGACGACAAAAAGGTATTTGAGCTTATAGCTTCCGGTAAGACAGAGGGTGTATTCCAGCTAGAAAGTACCGGTATGAAGAACTTCATGAAGGAGCTTAAGCCTTCATCCATGGAGGATATTATAGCGGGCATTTCGCTTTACCGTCCCGGTCCCATGGACTTTATACCGAAATACATAAAGGGTAAGCAGGAACCGGAGACCATTGTATACGACTGCGAGCAGCTAAGACCAATCCTGGAGCCTACATACGGCTGTATAGTATACCAGGAACAGGTTATGCAGATAGTCAGAAGTCTTGCCGGTTACAGCTTCGGCAGAAGCGACCTTGTAAGACGAGCCATGGCCAAGAAAAAGCAGAGTGTCATGGAAAAGGAACGTGAGAACTTTGTACACGGAAACGAAAAAGAAAATGTACCCGGATGTGCAAAGCTCGGTATTTCGGAAAAGACCGCAAACAAGATATATGATGACATGACGGATTTTGCAAAATATGCATTTAACAAGTCCCACGCTGCAGCTTATGCGGTGGTGGCATATCAGACGGCATATTTAAAGTGTTATTATCCGGTACATTTCATGGCAGCGCTGATCTCAAGCGTAATTGATAACTCCGGTAAGACCGCAGGGTATATCAATATATGCAGAAAGATGGGCATACAGGTAATACCTCCCGATGTAAATGAAGGGAATGTAAGCTTTGCGGTATCCGGAAACTCCATAATGTATTCACTTTCCGCCATAAAGGGAGTGGGCAGGCCCGTAGTGGAAGCTATAGCTTCCGAGAGACAGAAAAACGGACCGTATAAGGATTTCAGAGACTTTATTAAAAGACTTTCTTCAAAGGAAACAAATAAGAGAGTCGTGGAAAGCCTGATAAAGGCGGGAGCATTCAATTCACTGCCCGGAAACAGAAAGCAGCTGATGATAGCCGCACCGTCCATAATAGAAAAAGTAAACGCCGAAAAGAAAAGCTCCATGGATGGACAGCTTACACTCTTTGAAGTATTCGGAAAAGAAAAGATCGGAGAAGTTAAGACCGAACTTCCGAATGTGGAGGATTACTCGCGTGACGAGATCCTTGCTTTTGAAAAAGAGGTGCTGGGACTGTATGTTTCGGGACATCCTTTGGAAAACTATTCGGCAATACTGGAAAAAAACACAACAGTTACAACACTTGATTTCGTAACGGATGAAGAAGAAGGGGATCTGAACGTAAAGGATGATGACGTATGCGTCATCGGCGGTATCGTGGCTGCACGTCAGCTTAAGACCACACGTTCAAACTCCATGATGGCATTCCTTACGATAGAGGATATATACGGTACGGTGGAAGTGCTTGTATTTCCTAAGGATTATGAGAGATACAGAGCCCTGTGCGAACCCGATTCAAGAGTGCTTTTACGAGGCAGGGTAACCATAGAAGAGGAAAGAGGAGCAAAACTCATCTGCCAGAATATGGTATCACTTGACGAAATACCGTCAGAACTGTGGATCAAGTTTGAAGATAAGGACAGTCTGCTTGCGGCAGAGGAAGACATAAAGAGCATTGTATCAAAGTATGACGGAAAAGACAGTGTGGCAGTCTACTGTGCAAAAGAAAAGCTGATCAAGAAATATCCGCCGTCCCTGTCCACTTCAGCCTGCACTGAGCTTATAAAGGAACTGAAAGACAAATACGGCGAAGCTTCCGTGGCTCCGGTTCCCGTAAAATACGACTGGGGCAAGGAGATGCGCAGAGACCGCAGAAACTGATAAAACGACATTGTATTAAGAAAGACAGTAGTATATACGACAACAAAGCTGTAAAAAATACAGAGAAGAGAGGTTTCATATGGCTGCTAAAACAGAAGGTAAAACCAAAACTACCAGATCAAAGGCAAAGGTACAGACAGTTGATAAGCCCGTAAAGACAGGCTCCAATATTAAGACCATCGGCGTACTTACCAGTGGCGGCGATGCACCCGGCATGAACGCTGCAGTGCGTGCGGTAGTACGTACCGCCATAGCCAACGGTATAGCCGTAAAGGGTATCAAACGTGGTTTCTCGGGCCTTATGGATGAGGATATCATCGATCTTAGTTCCAGAAGCGTAGCCGATACCATACAGAAGGGCGGAACATTCCTACTTACCGCAAGATGTCCCGAGATGATCACTACCGAAGGTCAGGACATAGCTGCAGCCAACTGTAAAAAGCACGGGATCGATGCACTTGTCGTAATAGGCGGTGACGGCTCGTTTAAGGGCTGTCTGGCTTTAAAGGACAGAGGCATCAATGTTATAGGCATACCCGGTACCATTGACCTTGATATAGCGTGTACCGAATACACCATAGGTTTTGATACCGCTGTAAACACCGCTATGCATGCCATTGATAAGATAAGGGATACATCCACCTCACAGGAGAGATGTTCCATCATAGAGGTTATGGGACGTCATGCAGGTTATATCGCACTCTGGTGCGGACTTGCAAACGGTGCTGAGGCTGTGCTTACCACCGAGCTTTATAACTATGAGGAACAGAAGCTCATAAACGATATAGAGAAAAAACGTAAGAGCGGCAGAAAGCATTACATTATCATAAACGCAGAGGGTATAGGCGATTCCGAAGGCATGGCAAGACGTATTGAATATGCGACAGGCATGCCCACATCGGCTACCATACTCGGATATCTGCAAAGAGGCGGAAGCCCTACCTGTAAGGACAGAGTTTACGCATCCGCATTCGGTGCAAAGGCAGTTGATATCTTACTTAAGGGCGGACAGAACAGGGTAGTTGCATTTAAAAACGGAGCATTCGTGGACTTTGATATGGATGAAGCTCTTTCCATGAAAAAGACTCTCGATCCTTTCCTTGTAGACATGCTGGGAAAGCTTACCCGTAAGGGCGACAGCCGTGTAATGAAGAACGAAGGCCTGCTTGCAGTTGAAAGTGAAGAAGAGACCACTAAGAAGAAAGCTACCATCGGAGTCCTTACAAGCGGTATGGATGCTCCCGGTATGAACGCAGCCATCCGTGCGGTTGTGCGTTCGGCTATCGGCTACAATATGAAGGTAATAGGCTTTAAGCGCGGCTACTCCGGTCTTATCGAAAAAGACTATATAGAGATGTCGAACAAGACCATGTCAGAGACGGTTCAGCGCGGCGGTACCCAGCTTTTGGCTTCCGACTGCCCTGAATTCATGACTGAGGAAGGCCAGAAAAAGGCTATTGAGACATTAAAGGAATTAAAGATAGATACACTTGTTATAATCGGTGGAAACGGTACCATGAGGGGCGGTCTGGATCTGATCTCTAAGGGTATAAATGTGGTGGGAATACCTGCTACCATAGATCTGGATGTTGCCTGCACAGAGTACACGATCGGCTTTGATACAGCGGTCAATACTGCCATGGATGCTATTGACAAGATCCGTGATACATCTGCTTCCCACGAGCGTTGCAGCGTTATCGAAGTAGCGGGAAAGAGAAGCGGTCACAATGCTCTTTGGTGCGGTATAGCTACCGGTGCTGAGGAGATCATCACCAACGAATATCACGATCAGAACCAGCAGAGAATGATCTCAGAGATCATTAATAAGAAGAAGCTGGGTAAGCGCTTACACCTGATCGTTAATTCCGAAAGTGTCGGAAAGTCAGCAGGACTTGCAAAGAACATAGAGTTTGCTACAGGCCTTGAGACCAGAGCTACCGTACTCGGCATACTTCAGTGCGGCGGTGCACCTTCATGTCAGGACCGTGTATTTGCTTCAGCTATGGGCGGTAAGGCAGTGGAGATCATCAATGCCGGCAAGAAGAACAGGATAGTTGCTTTCCAGAACGGAGAATTTGTTGACTTCGATCTTGAAAAGGCATTACATCAGCAGAAGTTCCCGGATGCTTATCTTGCCGAGATGTCAAAGAAACTTTCAAGATAATAACGGAAATCCTCTTTATATAGATGATGTCCGGAATAATAAAGAAAAACACATGAGGAGATTTACCAATGAATATCAACGAACAGCTTGCAAACGAACTGGGTATCAAGGTGTCACAGGTGGATGCCACGGTACAGCTTATTGACGAGGGAAACACCATCCCGTTTATAGCCAGATACCGTAAAGAGGTTACCGGTTCACTTAATGACGAGGTACTTAGAAACCTTTTTGAAAGGCTTACTTACCTTCGAAATCTTGAGGATAGAAAGAATTCGGTTCTTGCAAGTATAGAGGAACAGGGAAAGCTTACCGACGAGTTAAAGAAGCAGATCATGGATGCGACTACACTTGTAGTAGTAGAGGATCTGTATCGTCCCTATAAGCAGAAGAGAAGGACAAGAGCAACAGTCGCTAAGGAGAAAGGCCTTGAGCCCCTGGCTGATATCATTGCAGCACAGGATGCGGTTAAACCTATTGCAGAGTATGCCGCAGACTTTATAAACGAAGAAAAAGAAGTTAAGAGCGCAGATGAGGCTATAGCCGGTGCATGCGATATCATCGCAGAGCGTATTTCGGATGAAGCTGACTACAGAATCTATATCCGTAAGCTTACGGGCGATGAGGGACTTATCGTTTCCGAAGCTAAGGACGAAAAGGTTCAGAGCGTATATGAAAACTATTACAAGTTCTCAGAAAAGATCAGTACTATCTTAGGACACAGAGTTTTAGCTCTTAACCGCGGTGAGGATGAAAAATTCTTAACTGTCAAGATCGAAGCACCTGTTGAACAGATACTTAAGTATCTTGAGATGCATACCATCAAGAAGGATAATGAGTATACCAACGATATTTTAAAGGCTGTTGTGGCTGATGCATATGACAGACTTATAGCTCCCGCCATTGAAAGAGAGATCCGTTCTGATCTTACCGAAAAGGCTCAGGACAGCGCTATCAAGGTATTCGGAAAGAATCTTACACAGCTGCTTATGCAGCCTCCTATCGCAGGTCATTTTGTACTCGGATGGGACCCTGCATTCCGTACAGGCTGTAAGCTTGCGGTTGTCGATCCTACCGGTAAGGTACTTGATACCGTTGTTATATATCCCACAGCTCCCCAGTTTAAGGTGGACGAGGCTAAGCGTGTATTAAAGAGACTTATTGAAAAATACAACATCACTCTTATCTCTGTCGGAAACGGTACAGCGTCACGTGAGTCCGAGCAGGTTATCGTTGAGCTGTTACATGAGCTCAACAAGAAGGATCTTTCATATATCATCACCAACGAGGCAGGTGCATCCGTATATTCGGCAAGTAAGCTTGCTACGGAAGAGTTCCCTAACTTTGATGTTGGACAGCGTAGCGCGGCTTCCATAGCACGCCGTGTACAGGATCCTTTGGCAGAGCTTGTTAAGATCGACCCCAAGTCCATCGGTGTAGGCCAGTATCAGCATGATATGAACCAGAAGAAGCTCGGCGAACAGCTTGAAGGCGTAGTTGAGGACTGTGTTAATAAGGTAGGTGTTGATGTTAATACAGCATCCGCATCGTTACTTGAATACGTTTCGGGTATCTCAAAGCCCATCGCAAAGAACATCGTAGCTTACCGTGAGGAAAACGGACGTTTCTTATCACGTGCAGAGTTACTCAAGGTTCCGAAGTTGGGACCTAAGGCATTTGAGCAGTGCGCAGGTTTCCTGCGTATCCGCGGCGGAAAGAATCCTCTTGATAATACGAGCGTACACCCTGAGTCATATGAGGCTGCCAAGAAGCTTCTTGAGAGCCTCGGGTTCACTCCTCAGGATATCAAGACCTTACAGGCTGAGCAGGCTAAGGCAGTAAAAGAGGATGAGGCTAAGCGTAAGGAAGAGACAGAGAAGGCTGAAAAGGCTGCCAAGAGGGACGGAAGAGACCGCAGAAACAAGAACGAGATCCAGGTTAAGAATGCTGACTCCGCAATGGGTAAGCTTTTGGCACAGGCACTTGCAAAATCGGGTAAGAATGTTGTTACCCGTGACAATGAGGCAGGCAGCAAGGCTGATAATACCAAAAATAGCGGTAAAACAGCCGGCATAATGGCAACGGATTTAGATGAGAGTGCAGCATCGGGAAAGGGAGCAGCTTCGCTTTCACATCTCTCAGGCATGATCAAAGATAAGAAGAAGCTCGCAGAAGAGCTCGGTATCGGTGAGATCACTCTTGATGATATAATTAAAGAGCTTGAAAAGCCCGGACGTGACCCCCGTAAGGATATGCCCGCTCCAATCTTACGTCAGGATGTATTGGAGATGAAGGACTTAAAGGAAGGCATGGTACTTAAGGGAACCGTAAGAAACGTTATCGACTTTGGTGTATTCGTTGATATCGGTGTGCATCAGGACGGTCTGGTACATATTTCTCAGATCACTAACAAGAAGTTCATCAAGCATCCTCTTGATGCATTAAGTGTAGGAGATGTAGTTGATGTAAAGGTTATGAGTGTCGATCTGCAGAAGAAGAGGATACAGCTCACCATGATCATGTGATCGTGACAACAAAAGCTTAGCATAGAAAAAAATATTTTAATTTATGCTTGCATTTTGGTTTCAGTTGTGATATCTTTGCATTCGTTGGGAATAAATCCCAATAATACAACAATATAATAAATCTTCAGGGTTGGGTGCGATCCCCTACTGGCGGTACAGTCCGCGAGCTTTTTAGCTGATTCGGTGAAACTCCGAAACCAACGGTATAGTCCGGATGAGAGAAGATGAGGCTGCTTTACGGCAGTCTGTTAACCAAGTATTTAACCCCGGAGAGTGATTTCCGGGGTATTTGTTTGCCTGATATACGACAAGCCGACACTCGGTTACTTCATCTGAAGATTTGATTTAACAGGAGGAACAAAATGAAAAGTAACCTGATCTTAGCAACCCTTTGGGAAAATGTAGTCCAGAACACGCTTTATGTAATAGTGTTCTTTGGCATTATTGTAGCGATGTTTCTTATAGCATTCGCATTGGAAAAGGTTTGCCAGAAACAAAACCCGCAGGTAAAAAAAGAAAAATTTTTTACCACCTACAAGATGGCTGTAATAGGTATCTTAACGGCCATGGCTACAGTACTTATGATCTTTGATTTCCCGCTCTGGTTCATACCGTCATTCTATAAGCTGGACTTCAGCGAGCTCCCCGTACTTATCGGATCGTTTGCATTTGGACCCGCTACAGGAGTGGTTATGGAATTCCTTAAGGTGTTCTTAAAGCTTCTTATTAAGGGAACCTCGACCGCATTCATAGGTGAACTTGCAAACTTTGTGGTAGGCTGCAGCTTCATCATTCCCGCAGCAACCATCTATGCATTTAAAAAGACCAAGAAGACAGCTATTCTCTCATGTGTCTTCGGTACTATTATCCTTGTGGTATTTGCTTCGATATTTAACGCATTATACCTCATCCCTGCATTCACAAAGTTTATGTCACTGGACAAGATACTTGCACAGGGTGCAGAGAAAAACTCACTGGTAAGCGCTGACAGCATGACAAGCTTTGTTATATTTGCGGTAGCTCCTCTTAATATCATAAAGGGTGTGGCAGTATCTATTGTAACAATGCTTATTTATAAGCCGTTAAGCCGTTTTATAAAGAAAAACGATGTTGTAAGACAATGATGTTTAGTATTATGAAAAGTGCACGGAAAGCTTTTCCGTGCATTTTTTTTGTTGCATTTTTCAAGAGGGTGTGGCAAAATGTAAAAGGGATGATATGTCTCAAAGAGACAAAGTAATAAGAAAGGACTATCAAATGGATCTTAAGTTAAAAGAGAAAAACGATGATGAGGCAGTAGTTAAGAAAACACAACAGCCTGTAAGGACCGGAAGGTCTATAGCGGAGCTTGCATCTCTTTCCACTCTTTCGGAAGAAGAGCTTGAAGAAGCTAACGAAGAGGCAGAGGATGCACCCGAGTATGCCGATGAGTACGAAGAGGAAGATGATACAGAAGCTTATGAGAGCGAAGAAAATGAAGAGCCCGAGAGCGAGGAAGAGCCTGAAGAAAAGCAGGAGCCTCCCATGGAGCATTATGGGCGAAAGTTTTCTTTTGAAGGAAAGCCCACTGCGGAAGACATCTTCAGATTTATGTTCTACCATACATATTGCAGCGTAGTAGGTGTTATTGCTATCCTTTTGATTCTTGCATCTCTGGTTATGGCAGTATGGAGCTTTTCGGACGGGAATTATCTGCAGGGATGTATATTTGCCGGAGTATTCCTGTTCATAGCTATCAACAGTCCCTTGAGCATCAAAAAGAGAGCAAAGAAGCAGTCGGAAAGCATGTCCACAGGAGAAGGCGTTATTACCTATACCTTCAGCGATGCAGGCTTCGATATGAAGAGAATGCAGGAGTATGCTCCTTACAAGTATGAGAATATTATGAAGGTTGTTAAAGGAAAAACAGCTTATTACGTATACTTAGGCAAAATGAGAGCTTTCCTTGCTACAAAGGCCGATCTTGGAGCAAATGAGGAAACATTCCTTCAGCTTATTAGAGAAAACGTTAAGAATTTTAAAGGGTGATAGATAAGTTTTGACCGGGATACCGGTCGATCAGGTAAGTGATAATGTTAACAGAAACATATTCAGATAAGGAAACCCTGGAGTTTGGGAAAAAACTTGGGGAAAGTGCCGTACCCGGCATGATCATCTGTCTGGACGGGGACTTGGGCACCGGAAAGACCGTAATAGCCAAAGGTATAGCTTTGGGACTCGGTATTACGGAACCTGTCAGCAGTCCGACCTTTACGGTGGTCAAGGAATATCATGAGGGCAGACTTCCGTTATACCATTTTGATGTATACAGGATCGAGGATCCTGCCGAAATGGAAGAGATAGGATATGAGGAATACTTTTTCGGAAACGGCGTAACCGTAGTAGAGTGGGCCGATATGATAAACGAACTTATACCTAAAGATGCTGTCAGGGTAAGGCTTAAAAAAGACGCATCAAAGGGTTTCGACTATAGAAGTATACAGGTTGAAAACTGTGCGGAAAGGATTTGATCGAAATTATGATCATTTTAGCAATAGACAGTTCCGGACTCACTGCTTCCGTAGCGGTGATGAAGGATGGTATGCTCGCCGCCGAGTATACCGTAAACAATAAAAAAACACATTCGCAGACTCTTCTGCCAATGATAGACGAGATAATGAAGACAGTAGAGTTAAAGCCCGAAGATCTGGACTGTATAGCCATCTCGTGCGGGCCGGGATCCTTTACGGGACTCCGTATCGGGTCTGCTACAGCCAAGGGATTGGGACTGGCACTTAATAAGCCTGTAGCAGAGGTATCCACATTGCAGGCACTTGCATATAACCTGTACGGAAATGAGGGCTGCGTGATCTGTCCCATAATGGATGCGAGAAGGCAGGAAGTATATACCGGAGCCTACGAGTTTGTTAAGGATGCGGAAAGTACTGAACGCTACGTTATGCGTACCGTTATAAGTGAGAGAGCGATACCGCTTACAGAAATGCTCACGCTGCTTGAAGGCACCGGTAAAAAGGTTATTTTTAACGGCGACGCGGTACCTGTATATAAGGATGTAATAGCAAAGAATTATCATAAGGATTATGTATTTGCTTCGTCTACACTGCTTCTTCAGAGGGCCGCATCGGTAGCAGCTCTTGGAGAGATCATATATAAGCAGGGTGAAGCAAAGGACGCAGATGCACATACGCCTGTTTACTTAAGAAAATCACAGGCGGAAAGAGAATTGGAGGAGGGTAAGCTTTAAGCACCCTTAAAAGAAATGACAGTCAGAGGTTTGGAACCTGAAGATGCGACAGCCGTATACGAGATAGAAAGGGATTGCTTCGGTGACCCCTGGACAGCTGATGCACTAAGTAGTGCAGCAAAGGAAAAGGGCCGTTCCGTTTTTGTTGCAGTTGATGACGGACGCCCGGTCGGATACGGGATGATACAGCAGGTTCTGGACGAATGTGAGATATTAAGGATAGCGGTAAGTCCTCGTTTCAGAAGAAACGGTGCCGGAAAGCTGCTCATGGAAGAGATGATAAAGGCGGCATATGAAAAGGGCGCCAGGATATATTATCTGGAGGTTAGGGAGAGTAATACCGCCGCGATAGGACTATATAAAAAGCTCAAGTTTACGGAGTCGGGCATGAGAAACGGATATTACAGCAATCCGACGGAAAATGCCATTCTGATGAGCAGAGCTGTAACAGGATAAGAAAGGTTGTAATAATGCTTGATTTGTGTTTGCTCGGAACCGGAGGAATGATGCCTCTGCCTTACAGAAGGCTTACGGCGCTCATGACGAGGTATAACGGCAGCAGTTTACTCATAGACTGCGGTGAAGGCACCCAGGTGGCAATAAGGGAACGCGGATGGAGCTTTCATGATATTGATGTGATCCTCATCACTCATTTTCACGGTGACCATATAAGCGGATTGCCGGGACTGCTCCTTTCCATGGGTAATGCCGAGAGGTCGGAACCGGTAACGATAGTCGGACCCAAGGGCTTGGAGAGGACGGTAAATGCTTTAAGGATCATAGCTCCCGAGCTTCCGTTTGAGATTAATTTTATAGAGCTTAACGACCCGGTATGCGAGATGACGCTTTTCGGATACAGGATCGAGGCATTCAAGGTAAATCACAGGATCACCTGTTACGGATACAGTATCAATATTGACCGTGCGGGAAAGTTCGATCCTGATAAGGCGGCAGCCAATAACGTGCCCATGCGTGCATGGAGCAGGCTCCAAAAGGGGCAGGTAGTGGAAATGGACGGTGTAACATATACACAGGACATGATACTCGGACCGCAGCGTCAGGGTATCAGAGTCACATACTGTACTGACACACGTCCGATGCCGGTTATATCGGAAAAGGCAGCAGGTTCGGATATCTTTATATGTGAAGGCATGTACGGTGAGGATGATAAGGACAATAAAGCTGTGGAGCATAAGCATATGACTTTTGCCGAAGCTGCCAGGCTTGCAGCAACAGCCGATCCGCAGCCAAAGGAGATGTGGCTTACACACTACAGTCCTTCACTTGTAAACCCTGCCGAGTGTGTGGGTAAGATAAAGAAGATATTCCAGAACAGTATAGCGGCAAAGGATCTTAGGACCTTGACGTTAAAGTTTGTTGATGAAGAGGATGGGTAATACCGGATAAAAATAAAAGGGAAAGGAGGGGCACCCGATAAGTGCAGAAGGCGTATGAGTACTAAAAAGAAGAAAAACAGTCCTGTGGGGACTATCATATTCTGCGTTCTTTTGGCAGGAGTCATAATAGGCTTATATGTAATGCTTACGCGCAACAATGAAGAAACTAAGGCTGAGATACCTGTTGAGAGCAGCGAAGCTGATATACTTATCAAAAAAGACCTTAATTGGGAATACCCCGCTACTCCCAGAGAAGTTGTAAAGCTTTATGCGCGTATCACGAAATGCCTCTATAATGATGATCTGACAGACGAGCAGATGGAAAAGCTGGTGAAGCAGGTACGAAACCTTTATTCGTATGAGCTGCTTGAAAATAATGCCGAGGATGAAATGCTTGCGTATATAAAGGGAGAGATAGCCGAATACCGTAAGGAGAATAAGGTGATCTATTCCTATAACATAGACAGTGCAAACAATGTGATCACTTTAAAGACCAAGGTCGGTACAACTGCGATCATAAAAATGTATTTCACATTAAGAGCGGGTGCTGCTATGGACAGGGCTTTTGAAGAATTCAGTCTGATAGAGGAAGCAAACGGAAGGTGGAAGATCGCAGGCTGGAGACAGGCAGACGAAAAGAGTCTGGGGTAAAGTAAGAAAACAAAAGAAAGACAATGGATATGGACGAGAAAAAGGATATATACATACTTGCGATAGAATCTTCCTGCGATGAGACTGCGGCAGCAGTAGTAAAGAACGGCAGGGAGGTTCTTTCTAATACCATTTATTCGCAGATAGACCTGCATACATTGTATGGCGGAGTGGTACCTGAGATCGCTTCAAGAAAACATATAGAAAAGATCAATCAGGTTATAAAGACATCACTGAAGGATGCCGGATGCGAGTTAAAAGACATCGATGCCATAGGTGTTACCTACGGTCCCGGACTGGTAGGAGCTCTTCTGGTAGGTGTGGCGGAAGCCAAGGCTATAGCTTATGCTTCAGGAAAACCTTTGGTTGGAGTACATCACATAGAAGGACATATAGCTGCTAACTATGTGGAGCATAAGGAGCTGGAGCCTCCTTATCTTTGCTTAGTTGTTTCCGGCGGGCATACGCATCTGGTTAAGGTTAATGGGTATGCAGAATATGAAATAATCGGCAGGACTCACGATGATGCTGCTGGTGAAGCATTTGACAAAGTGGCACGTGCTATAGGACTAGGGTATCCCGGAGGACCCAAGGTGGACAGGGTATCTAAGGAAGGCAGGAAAAATGTGGTTGCATTCCCGAGAGCTCATATAGAAGGATGTCCTTATGATTTCAGTTTCAGCGGACTTAAATCGGCAGTACTTAATTATCTTAACTCATGTAAGATGAAACAAGGATTGGACGGAAATGAGATTTATTCAAGAAAGACAGACAATCCTGATTTTGACGGAAGCGAACTTATAGATCCGGAAAACGGAGTTACAGTGGCTGATGTAGCAGCATCATTCCAGGAAGCGGTAGTAGATGCACTGGTCACAAAGACTATGACAGCAGCCGCTGATCTCGGATACAAAAAGATAGCGATAGCAGGCGGAGTAGCTTCTAACTCGGCACTTCGAGCCGGGATGAAAGCTGCATGCGATAAGGCGGGATATACACTCTATTATCCGTCACCTATACTTTGTACCGATAATGCGGCCATGATCGGCTGTGCGGCATACTATGAATACATAGCCGGTACCAGACACGGGTTTGACTTAAATGCGGTACCGAATCTTAAACTTGGAGAAAGATAAAATGATAAAGATCTGTCAGTGAAACACTGATGGATCTTTTTTATCTTCACCTGTACTTGCAGGATTACAATTTATATAAAAAACATGCGTTTATGTTGTTTTTGTTACGAATATAGAGTATATTATCATATAGAGGTTTTAGGAGGATGGCAAACTTGGAGCCGGCTTTCGGCACGGTTTAGAAAAAAGCCTGTTTTGTCGATAAACAATATGGAGTAGTAGTTTTGTTTTGTTATAAAATAAAGGAGAGCTTATGATAACAGGGACGTTATATGAAGCCGGAAAGATGATGGTCATGCAGAACAAGTGGGATCAAAAGAAATCGACCGGCAATGTGTTAAAAAAAGAAAAGAGGGAACTTACTCCTGAAGAAAAACAATTGCAAACATATAAGGAGCAGCTGGAGGAGACCAAGAAAGGTAATGAATACAGTGCGCTCTACAGCAAGATCCAAAGCGGACAGAAGTTGAGCCCGGCCGAAGAGGATAAATTGCGCGAAAGAGATATGAAGGCATATCTTGAGTATAAAGCTGATCAGGCGGAGCAGGAGGCATATGAGGAGCGCCTTAAGAACTGCAGGACAAAGGATGAGGCACAGAGACTTCAGACGACTAAGATGCAGAGCAACTTAAGTAAGATGAAGAATATAGAGCATGATCCATATATCTCGGATGCGGAAAAACTTAAGATGGCTCGCATAATACAGGGCGATACCATTGCCACGGCGAAGATATATGAGGAGTTTACTCAGTCGGAAGAATATGATAAGATGCCTACAGAAGGAGAACTCCAGCAGCTTCGCAAGATGGAAAGAGACGCTGAGAATGCAGAACTGCAGGCAAATACAGAGGATGTATCTGTTATGGAAAAAGAAGAAATATCTGCTGAAAGTGAAGTGCTTGGTGGAGTTGATAGTAAGGATAATGTGACACCTGAATCAAAAACCGATGCAGAAAAAGTTGTCTCTTTAGTTAAAGAAACTGAAAAGGCTTTTTCCGGGGATGATACCGAAGTCCTTATGGAAATGCAGAGCATCGTAGGTAGATTAAAATCCGAATCTCAGGGAAGCAATATTGATGTTTCGGTATAAAAAGGGATTGTTATAAGAAAATATTTTGAATGATACATATTGAGGAAAAATATGGAGAATAAAATATCGGCCGTTATTGTTGCTGCGGGCACGGGCAAGCGCATGAACAGTTCGGTGAAAAAACAATATATGGAGATGGCTGGTTCACCTGTTTTATACCATACTCTGAAGGCTTTTGAACAAAGTGAAGTTGATGAGAT
>JAFZJK010000033.1 GCA_017553965.1 Lachnospiraceae bacterium
ACAAACGATACTATGGAAGTGATAAACTTTAACCTGCATTTTTCCTTATGGTAACTGCACCATTTTTTATATGTTTCTTCGTCATAAATATCGTTAACGTTTTCCGGTATCCTGTTCTTCATTGACTTCCAATCCAGATACTCCATGAAAGCGTTAAACAATGCTACGACCGTTATTATGATACAGCTTATAACTTTGTAATTCATCTTATGCACCCCTGTTTTCCGTATTTATACCGCTTCCTGACCGGTACAAATATATGGTATCAGCTAATTGTTAAACAATCACAAAGAAATATTAAAGAAAGTATAAAGATTACCGATCAAGCCATATTAAACACTGCAGTTACGATCATCACACCGTCCTTTATTTCGGCAAACACCTCTCCGCCCATGCGGTTCATAATCTGTCGGCATATATAGAGTCCCAGTCCGCTGCCCGTATTGGAGCCTGTATTGGAACCTCGCCAGAAGCTGTCGAAAATGTGCGGCAATTCTTCATCACCCAAAGTACATCCGGTGTTGGCTACAGATATCAACTGGCTGTTTTCTTCACGTACAAATGATATCTCTATCTTTTGTCCGTCCCCGTATTTAACTGCATTTTCCAACAGATTCTGCAGTACCTCCACTGCTCTGTCGGGATCGCCCTTTAACATACAGTCACTGTACTCATCAATCTTAAACTCGATCTGCAAAAGCTCCATCTTATCAGCATATACTGTTTTAATGCTGTTCATTATTTCAGCCAGATAAAACTCCCTGTTATTCACCTCAAGTTCGAGGAAATCTTCCTTGGATGCCTGTATTATCTGGTCAACATACGACTTTATCTCGCCGCATTTCTCGTTTATCACACCCGCTATGCGGTCTTTCTTTTCCTTGTTGTTTTCATAGAGCCCACGCTCCAAAGCCTTAGAATTAAGCTCTATGATACTTAACGGAGTCTTTATGTCATGTGAAAGCGAAAGTATGAGACTTTTATTGTTTTTTTGTGTTTCCAGGTCCTGCTGCCTGCCCTTTTCAAGCCTTTCTCTTAACAGATCAAGCCCCCAGATAAATCTCCCGAAGAATCCGGACTTCTGAGCTTTTAACGGTACGGTTATGTTTCCTTTCGCAAGCTCCTCCGGCAGATTCGAGATACTGTCAAACGGAGCAAGTATCCTGTTTCTTACATATAACAGCATGATTATGACAAACAGAAAAACAATGCCCATACACACGTTTAAATAGACTAATATCCCGTATTTTTCTTTGTCCGTATCGGTCTTGTAGTCAAAACGGTATAAACTTCCGTTTATACTCATAACAAAATAGTCGCTTTCACTGTTATAAAAATCTTTTTCTGCCGTTTTCCCATCCAGCTTTTCCATGCCCGTTATGTACTTGCATTCGGATATATCGGCCTTTTCTCCGTGTTCTATGGCATATGCTATTCTTTCCGCTTCAACGCGATAAGGGCGACCTTCGTCGCCCTCATTATTATGTATTAAGATCAGATTGGCTGCAACAGTTATGACCGCCATACAGACGACAACTATTACAAGAAGTCTTCGGAAACTCTTCATTTCTTCGCCTTTTCTTCTATACAATTGTTATTGCTCGTATCTGTATCCTACGCCCCACACCGTTATGATGTGTTTGGGATTTTTCGGATCCTCTTCTATCTTTTGTCTTAGCCACTTTATATGTACCGTCAGAGTCTGCTGGTCCGAATCACTGTCTATGCCCCAGATCTTGTTGAAGAGAAAATCCTTATTCATGGTCTTTCCGGCATTATCTGCCAGCAAGCTTAAAAGCTCATATTCCTTCTGGGTCAGTTCAAGTTCTTTTTGGGCCGCTTCAGCATTTCCGTTATTTACCTTAACCGTTCTTTTTAACTTGTCTATCTTTAAGAATCCGTCAGAAAAAGCATCCGTACTGTATCTTCTTGAAAAAACACCCTTGACCTTAGCTATCAGGATATCAATATCATAAGGCTTTTCGATATAATCGTCAGCCCCCAGCAAAAGCCCCTTCAATTTATCATCCTTCATGTTCTTTGCGCTGACCATGATAATCGGAGTATTTGACGTTTCCCTGATCTTCCTGCATATACCGAAACCGTCAAGATGCGGAAGCATTATATCAAGTATAACCATCTTTGCTCCTGATGATACAAACATATCCATAGCGTCGGCGCCGTCTACGCAGTGCTCAGTGGTATACCCCTCCGCATTCAGGAAATCACACAGGATCGTTCCCATTTCCATATTATCTTCAACCACTAAAATATCTGCCATATGTTCCCTTACCTTGTATTATTTATATATGTCATTCTGAGTATAGTGAAGAATTTTACAGCCTTAATAGCCACTTCATTATAGTTCAGGATGACAATGTTGCCGATTTTTGTATATCATCTTTTAAATAAATATTACAATTGTCCTCTTATGATGTCAAGCAAGAAAACTCCGCTGCCTTCCACCATACTACTTTTCAAGCTCCTTTATCTGAGGAAGGCGAAGCAGCGTCAAAGCTGTAACTGCCAGCAGTATCCCCGATATGAATATCATGATCGCAGCACCTCTTCCCACTCCTTTTCCCGTAAGAGCACCGAGACCATCCGCTGCCACTCCCGAAACCGAGTATGCCACAACGTAGCCTAGCTGTGAAAGAAAACCTATAAAGCCCCATGCCCTTCCCTGCAGCTCGTCCGGGATGTTGGTCCTTGCCATATAATCCATGCAGTTATTGGCTACCGGAAGCATCGCAAAGAATAAAAAACCGAATATGCATATAGGGATAACATTTTCTATCAGAGACATCCCTATCATAAATATACCTGCCATGAAAAATGACACTCTCAGAACTTTCGCATATCCTTTTTTTATACCGAAGATGCCGAGTATGAGGGCTGCGGCAAGCATTCCGCAGGCACATACAGATTCGGCTATCCCAAGTGTTTTTGAATCCGCAAAAGATAAGATCATCGGCTCTACAAGTATCTGAAGTATACCCATAAACATGGTGATTGCAGACGAAACCATGATAAGTAAGAATACTCCCTTCCTTCCGTGAACAGCCTGCCAGCCTTCTTTCATACTTGTAAAAAACGGCTGTCTATCTTCGTTACGGTTAGTCTTAACACCCTTTCTTACTATAGCGGTAGCCGTGATGGTAACAAAAAAGGTGCATATATCGATGATAAGTAAAAGTGAAATATCGCTTATAGTAAGCAAAAACCCTGCTATAATCGGTGAAAACAGATATCTTGCACTTCCTGCAAGGGAAACAAGTCCGTTAGCCTTTGAAAACTCTTCTTTTGTAAGGATATCCGTGATCGTAGACCGGTATGCGGGCTCCAAAAGTGAAGAAAACACCGCACTTACTGTTACGCCTATACATATCTGCACTAACGTGGCTCCGCCGCCCTGCATACATAACAGGATAAACAATATCCCGAGTCCGGAGAATCCGTCTCCTATCATCATGAGCAGTCTTCTGTCGAAGCGGTCTGCCAGTACTCCCGCAGGTACACTTAAAAGAAGTGTCGGTAGGAAACCGAGCAGGGTAACGAGTGACATACCGGCGGCGCTGCCCGTCTCATTAAAAACATATATGCCAAGTCCAAAGCTCGTAAGGCCGCCGCCTATGGATGATATAAGCTCTCCCGCCCACAGAAGCAGGAACTTTTTATATCCTTTACTCATTGCTGCTTCCCTTACCAAACTGTGTTTCAAGCAGTCTGCCTACATGGTCTGTTTCAAAGAACATTTTCTTATTGCAGAGGACTATGATCGCTGCAGCCACGGTTACAACTATGGTTTCAACACATTTTGTC
>JAFZJK010000034.1 GCA_017553965.1 Lachnospiraceae bacterium
CCCACTATAAACCTTTCGGACCACTCGGGTCCGAAAGTCTTCTGTATTTTCGTAACTGTGATCCTGAAGGTTCCGGAATACCCGGCAAAGTCCCCGTATCTTTCATCAAGCGTAAGGTCTATGTCCTTTGTCTGACCGGCCTGCATACCGAGCAGCTTATCATCTATACCTGCGCCGTATTCATATTTTCCGATGGTGGCGTTGTTTCCCGCATATGCATAGCTCTCCATGGGGACACCAAACATGATCGGTACCGCATCAAAGACTATCTTATCACCCATCTCTATACCCGAACCGGCCTCTGCATCATATGCATACACCTGATCGGCATAGTTTAAAAGAAGTGCACTTTTCTCAGACTCAAGATCTGCAACATAGACGGTAGGTTCCCTAAAATGGTCGTATACATTAAAACCGGCAACCGACACGCTTCCTGTCGAAGTATCCTTTAGGATATCCCAGGAATACATATATTTACCGTCTTCCGACTTGGGAGCCTCAGTTATGCTGTCATATGCATAAGGCTCAGGTATCCCCAAGAGCTCCCTTAATTTTTTTTTTAGCAGATTATCGGCTATCGAAGCATTCCCGGTTTCAACCATCTCTCTTAAAGTATCAAGACTCATTCCCGTAGATTCGAGAAGTCCGTTTAAGAAGTTGTTAAAATTAGGATCGTTTATTTCATCAAGCTTTCCGAAAATCTGTCTGCCAAACAGGGTAACATCGATATAATCTGAATTCGGAACATCATAGAGATCTATCACCTTTCCCGAATTGGTATATATATCTATGGGCAATTGTACCTTATCTTTAACCGTAGTACCGTTCAACCTGATATATGCAAGCTCCTCGCTGCCGTTCGTTACTACCAAAGATATCGCATGCTCATTGGTATCCGATGATTTCTTTTCATCAGTGAAATCTATTTTAAGTACATAGTTTGCTACTCCCTCAAGCATGGATTCAGCCAGAGAAGCTACAAACGCACCGGGCTTTATGGTAACGGCACACTTTTGCAGAGTATCTGTTTTCTGAGTCTCGCATGTGATATTTGCTAACACAAAGCTCTGTACCAGGATATCCGATGCGGTAACGGTCTTGCTTGCATCATCCTTATTCTCTTCAGAAATCCACTTGACGGTAATAGGGTACTTATCTACAGTCAGCTTAATGCTGGCGCCTGCGATATTTCCTTTATTGTCTACGAAAACCTTGATCTCGGCTGTGGATGAGATGCTTTTAAGAGCCTTATCCAAAGAATTCTTAAGATCTGTTATCTGGTCAGCATTGACCGGCAGATCGGGATTCTCAGCCTTTATCATATCCTCTAATGCACTCGATGACTCATTGAGGATATCCCCCGTATAACTCTTTATTATCTGCTGAATATCTTCTTTTTTGACAGTACCGGATATAATATTGAACTCACCCTCAAGATTACCTATACGTACATTAATGTTTTTTTCCATAGAGACATCGCCTGTCTTGTCAAGGATTGTCCCTACCAGCTTATCAAGGCTGTCTCCGGTAAAAAAGCCCTTAAATTTATTAATGCTTTCAGCAATGCCATTTCCGCTCAGATCGATATTCTTTTCTATCTGCTTCTTAAACTCATCGATCTTGTCCTTGTTCTCGGCTATCAGCTTTTCAAGGCTGATGATCTCGGACTTGTAAGAAGGTATGGAAACATATGCCTTGTCTCCGTTAATATCATACACGCCGGCTACCGAGATAATATCGGTATCCTTGTAGAAAGGTGTAAGCTGTACGCCTATTCTATTGTTGTTTTCTACGGACAACAGATACTCAAGACCTGCTTTTTCTATACCGGTAAAACTCTTTCCCAAAACCAGTTTTCCAAGCTCGGATGAAAGTGAAAAGCTTATCTTTCCGTTACTTGTAAAGCTTTCCGTAAGTCCGGCTGTCTTCGTCGCATCAAGCTTAGAAGCTGCATTTGTCTTAACAGCCTGAACCTTTTTATCGGCTACCCATTTTAAGTACTCTTCATCGCTTTTGGTAAGAAGCGCCCATTTATTCTGGACATATTCCTTATTGGTGGCGTATGCTATGGCAATGGTGGCTCCGATTATCACCACTATCGCAAGCACGACAATAAGGGCTATCTTAAGCCCCTTCTTCTTTTTCTTTTTGGGAGGCTGGTCTCCCTGGTCGGCATTCGGTACGTACCAGTCAACCGGTGCGGGTGCTGCCGGCTGATATACAGGTTCTGCAGCCTCTACTGCGGTATCCGCCGCCTGTGTAACTGCCTCTCCCGCAGTCTCTACGGCAGCTGTCCCTGCAGTTTCCACAGTCTCCGGCACAGCATTGGTGGTCTCAACAATATCATTTATATTTTCTTCGCTCATAATATACCTCGCTTCTTTCCGTATCAAACTTTAAGAACCGCTTCTCATTTCCCTTGGTTACCAAACGGGTATGCATACCCATTCATACTATTATACCATTAAAATGCCCTTATAGTCAATCAATAGTTAGATTTTCGCCCTCTGTTTTATGCATTACCGGGTTTCCTTGTTCATCATACAAAGTCCAGCTGCCGGACAGATTGTAACCGTCAGGGTAGCCGTCCGCTCCCACAAGGACTTTTCCGTGCTTATCATTGTAAAAGAAACGGTTACCGTCATCATCGTAGTATACCGGTTTTCCCTCACGGTCATACTCCGCATCGGTATCAATATCATCGCTTAAGATGATCCTGGAGCCATCCTCCCCCACGTACAGTATACGTCCGGTAAGGCCCGACTCATCATCAGTACCGGTATACAGGCCGTCCTCAGGCTCATTCCCGTCTCCGTCAGGGTCCGGCTCATCCTCTTTTATCCTGTTATCCTCGTAAGGGGTAAAAGCTTTATCCGGCAGTCCTTCATGGATCTTATCCATATATGACTTCCAGATATATCCGGGATAGGTATTACCCATCAGTTCTTCCATCTCCTTAGGGTAATCGTAGCCAACCCATACAGCCGTTGTATAATACGCGGTAAAACCGACAAACCAGCCATCCCTCTGACTTTCTGTGGTACCGGTCTTGCCTGCGCTCGTATGACCGGATAATGCCAGCCTGCGGCCGGTACCCGAGGTCATGACTGTTTTTAACACGTCCGTCATCATCCTGGAAGCATTGGTCTCGTATATGCGGATCCTGTCAAGTTCATTACCGTATCCGCCGGCTATGGTGTTTCCGTCCGCATCCGATATTCTCATAATACAGGTCGGGGTCCTAAATACACCGCCATTGCATATGGCAGCATATGCCCCTGCCATCTCTAAAGCGGTCACTCCATATGTTAGCCCACCTAAGGACGCAGCAGGTACATAGTCCCTGTTTACAAGATACGAAAAGCCCATACGCTTCAGATAAGAAAGCCCCACCTGCGGAGTAAGCTCTTCAAAAAGCTTCCATGCCACGGTATTTTTTGATACCGATACGGCATATCTTATATCTATCTCTCCGGAATATACACCGCCCGAATTACGCGGACCACCCTCAAACTTTTCATCCACCACCGTACTGTCCGGCCATAAGCCTCTTTCAAAAGCAGGCGTGTATACTACTAGGGGTTTTATGGAACTGCCCGGCTGTCTCGGGC
>JAFZJK010000035.1 GCA_017553965.1 Lachnospiraceae bacterium
ACCTTCGGCGGTGCCTTCATGGCGACCATGGCAATGTCGGAAAGCCCCGGAGAGTTTGTAAAGAGCCTTAAGACATTTACACTGAATCTTAAGAAGGTTCCTTCCAACGAGGAAGAGACTATTAAATCCATAATCAATCTTTCAAATATCGCCCGTAAGGAAGGTCTGCTCGCACTCGAGGAGGCTGCGGGCAGCATAGAAGATGAGTTTATGAAGAAGGGTGTACTGCTCATAGTAGACGGTACCGACCCTGAGCTTGTCCGCTCCATCATGGAGACAGAACTTGCATGTATAGAGACAAGACATAAAGGAAATGTAGGTTTCTGGGAAAATCTTGGTTCCATGGGTCCTGCATGGGGTATGATCGGTACCCTTATCGGACTTATCAACATGCTTGGTAACTTGGAAGATGTTAGTACCGTAGGTCCTTCCATGGCGGTTGCTTTGGTTACGACATTCTATGGTTCAGTCCTTGCCAACTGGATATGTGCACCTACCGCTGCAAAGCTTAAAGCAACCAATGACAGGGAAATACAGATGAAGGAAGTTATGGTAGAAGGACTTCTTTCAATACAGGCAGGGGAAAACCCCAGAGTTATAGAGGAAAAGCTTAAGTCCTTCCTTGCACCTGAAGCAAGGGCAAGCTTCTCTTCTGAAGAAGGTGGTGAAGAGAATGGCTAAAAAGAAGCAGGACGATCCGCCTAAAGGGTCACCCGCGTGGATGGCCACTTTCTCGGATCTTATGAACCTCCTGCTCTGCTTTTTCGTCCTTCTGTTCTCGATGTCAAGCGTCGATGCCAACAAATGGGAAGAGGTTGTAGCTTCCATGACCAGTGCCTTCAGTGTTTTCAACGAAGGCAGTACAGCTATCGGAGACGGTACGTTGGTCGGTATGGGAACCACACAGCTTTCCAACCTTGATGAATATTATTCTTCAATGGGTCAGACGGCAGAAGACTCGGGAGAAGACATAAAGCACAGTACCGATCCCGATTCGGGTGAGGGAACAAAACCCGATGATCAGTCGGGTGAAGGAACGATTACCGATCCGAAAGACGGAGAGGGAAGTCTTGAAAAGCAGCTGGAGGAAGCTAACAGAAAAGAAACCGAGGCTATGCTTGATTCGGTATCAGAGCTTACCGAAATGTACAATATCAGCGGACTTTTGGAAGTAGGCATGGATCCCAACGGAAAGTACATTGAGCTTACGATAAACGGTTCAGTACTTTTTGATTCGGGTAAGGCAGATCTAAAAAAAGAATGCCTGCCGCTCCTTTCGAAGGTTGGCGATATTCTTAAGGTTTATTCCGGACATGATGTTGAGGTTATAGGACATACTGATAATGTTCCCATGAAATCTTCACAGTATTCAAGCAATGATATCCTTTCTTCGGCACGTGCCATAAGTGCGGCACATTACCTGATAGACGAAAAAGGAGTGCCCGTAGAGAATATTTCCTGGACAGGACGTGGAGAATACGACCCGATAGACACCAACGCAACAGCTGAGGGCAGGGCACGTAACAGAAGAGTTGAGATAAGGATCTACAATTCCCTTAATTCAAATCGTTCGAAGAAGAATGGATGAAAACTCTCCGTTACATTACGAGTTTTCTTTGATTAATCGCGCCAAGCGTTGCGCGAACCGACTGTCATCACTGCTTCGCAGCGACGACAAATAGAGGAAAGGCAGATAAAAGATGAAGAAGAATATGTTAACGGTACTGGTACTTATACTTTGTATCGTGAATTTAACTCTTAGTGCTTACATAGTTTTTACGGTGGTACCCAATGCACAGAGAACTGATACTCTTATCACCAAGATCTTACAGATCATAGATCTTGAGCTCGAGTCCCCTACACCTGCGGAAGAGGATACACAGACCTATGACATCGAGAATATCGAAAAGTATGTTATCGATGAGAGTAAGCTTACCAGCAACCTTGCTATAGGTCCTGACGGAAAGCAGCATTATGCTAAGATCACCGCATCTCTTACCATAAACAATGCGGATGAGGATTATGCGAAGCTGAATTCCAAGGTTGAGACTATGGAAAGCGATATTGTCTCTATAATCAAATCAAATGTTTCAAAATATAACAATGAGGAACTGACCAAGCCTGAAACAAAACAGGAGATCAAGGCTCAGATCCTTGCAGATGTACAGGAATTGTTCAAGTCTAAGTTTATCGTTGATGTTACTGTAGATTACCTGATTTCATAGGAGGAAAAGCTATGGGTGACGTTTTATCCCAAAGCGAGATTGATAATCTGCTTGCAGCGCTTTCGAGCGGTGAGCTTGATGCCAGCGATATAAAGGATGCCGGTGACAAGGCGGTAAAAAACTATGATTTTAACCGCCCCGCAAAGTTTTCCAAGGACCATTTAAGGACTCTGGAGATCATCTTTGAGCATTACGGCAGGCTTCTTTCTACATCGCTTCCGGCATACTTGCGCAAGAATGTCCAGCTTGAGGTTATAAACGCCGAAGCGACTATTTATCAGGAGTTCACCAATTCACTGTCCAATCCGGTATTGCTCGGAATAGTTGATTTTGCACCGTTAAACGGCAATATTATTATAGAGATGGCTGAAAAGATAGGCTATACCATAGTGGACAGAATGCTGGGAGGTCTGGGAGTACCGCTGGAAAAAGCCAGAGAGTTTTCCGAGATCGAGCTTGCGATAATAGAAAAGATATTTACCGTATGCGTTAACCTGCTCAGAGAACCGTGGACAAATGTAGTCAAGCTTGAAGCCAGACTTAAACGTATAGAGACCAACTCACAGTTCGCACAGATAATATCGCCTAGCGAGACTTCAGCTGTGGTGACTATGAATATGAGGATAGGCAATGTTGAGGGTATGATGAACATCTGCCTGCCCTATGAGGTTTTAGAGCCTGTTATCGATAAACTCAATACCAAGTACTGGTATTCCACCATTAAGGATATGGATAAATCAGCCAACCGTGAGTTTATAGAGGTAGCAATAGCAAGAGCCAGGATACCGGTTAAAGCTGAGCTTGGCCGCAGTACGATCTCAGTCAAGGATTTTGTAAATATCCAAAAGGGCGATATCATAAAGCTTAACACCAGGGTGGATGATGAGCTGAGCGTATTTGTGGGAAATATAAAAAAGTTTTATGCACTGCCG
The DNA here is from genome assembly GCA_017553965.1 of Lachnospiraceae bacterium. The sequence goes on from JAFZJK010000035.1 coordinate 3,158, forward strand.
GGTACTTCTACGGAGTCCTATGCAGTTAAAATATCAAGGGTTATCAAAGAGGAGGAATAACAGCTAATGGACGGCATGCTTTCACAGGAAGAGATCAATGCGCTGCTTAACAGCACAATTATGCCTTCGGCGGATCCCGTACCCTCTTACGAACCGTCTGAAAAGCTTTCTATGGCAGAAGAGGATGCGATAGGCGAGATATCCAATATCAGTATGGGTACCGCTGCAACAACTCTTTCCACGCTTTTAAACAAAAAAGTAAACATTACAACACCAAAGGTCACATATTCCAACTGGGAAAACCTTATGGCCGAAGTCAATGTGCCTTGCGTCTGCATCCAGATATTATATACATCAGGACTTGAGGGTAACAATATCCTGATCTTAAAGGAAGAGGATGTTAAGATCATCACCGATCTTATGATGGGCGGTGATGGCACAAATACAACAGGAGAGCTTACGGATCTTCACTTAAGTGCCATAGGAGAGGCCATGAACCAAATGATGGGTTCTGCTTCGACTTCTATGTCATCCATGCTTAACAAAAAGATCGACATCAGTCCTCCCACAGCCAGTCTGGTTAAGCTTACTGAGGTAATAGATGCTACGGATCTAGCTGAATTCCTCACACATGATTTTGTAAAAGTAATGTTTAAAATGGAGATCGGTGATCTTATAAACAGTGAGATCATGCAGATGTATTCATTTGAATTTGCAAGAAGCATATATGATAAGTTTATGAATATGGGTTCTGAAATGGGGGCACCTGAACCTGCAAAGGCTCAGCCAGCAGCACCGGCACCTGCGCCGGCAGCACCCGTTCAGGAAACAAGAGGACAGGAGGTACAGGGTATGTTTGCACAACAGCCTAACGCTTATCCGAGCACGATGTATTCCCAGGATACTCCGTCAGCACCTTATGTGGCAGCTCCGGTTCAGAATGTAAACATAGCGCCGGTACAGTTCCAGCCGTTTACAGAGATGAACAACCCGCTGCTTAGGACGGAGAATATAGATCTTCTTCTTGATGTGCCGCTTGAAGTTACGGCGGAACTCGGAAGAACCAGCAAGTCCATCAAGGAAGTACTTGATTTTGCACCGGGTACCATCATAGAACTTAACCGTTTGGCAGGTGAACCTGTTGACGTGCTTGTCAACGGCAAATATGTTGCAAAGGGTGAGGTAGTTGTTATTGAGGAGACCTTTGGCATAAAGGTTACAGAGGTTATAAAATAAATGCCGTATTTTTTGTATTTTATCGCTGAGATTGCGGGGAAAGCTGTTACAGAGACTTCAAAGACAGCTCCTCTGGACGGTGGAGGAATAAAAAGCATCCTAAAGCTTATAGGTCTGATAATCCTCTGCATCCTGATAATAGCGGCCAGCTATTTTACTACGAAGTTTGTCGGAAAAAAGCAGATAGCCGGAAACGGAAGATCAAACTTTAAGAGTATTGACGTATTCAGGGTCACACCCAATAAATATCTTCAGATCGTTGAGGTAGGAAAGAGATATTTCTGTATAGCGGTCACAAAAGAGAGCATAACGCTTATCTGTGAGCTGAAAGAGGATGAGTTAAAAACCTTCCCTTTAGACATGAAGCCAAAGAGCTTTAAAGAGCAGATGAACGAGTTGATGCATAGAAAAAAACAGCCCGAACAAGGGTCCGGAGAACTCGGTGATATTGCTAAGCTGACTCTTAGCGATACGGATGACAACGATACAGAAAAAAGTGAGCCTGAACCGATAGAAACGGGAGTTTCGGGTTCCGATACAGCAAAAGAAAAAGAGTGACATTTCTTAGAGATTGTTATATAATTAAAAGATGAAAATCCTTTAGTAACAGTATGGATTTTTTAAAGAAAATACAAAGCAAGAGATAAAGGTTGATAACATGATTGAAGCAGTTGGCAGGAGAAAACTTTTGAAAACTATGGTATTCGGAGTTCTCTTGGTGCTGATGTGTGTATTAACCTCTATTTGTCGTGCAGAAATTCAGGTCGGCGCATCCGAAGTAAGGGATGAGCCGGTCGTTACGCGTTCAAATGAAGACACCGACACGACAAATGATTATCTGGAAGGAGACTTGGGAGGGCTCACATTCCGTTTTGACGGAGATAATACGAGCTCTCTTTCTGCTACTCTCCAGATACTTTTGATACTTACGATCATTTCACTGGCACCGTCCATACTGATAATGCTCACAAGCTTTACCCGTATAGTCATAGTATTGCATTTTGTGCGTACTGCCGTGGGTACACAGACGACACCTCCCAACCAGGTACTTATCGGTCTGGCACTGTTCCTTACATTTTTCATCATGTCGCCCACACTCAACAAGATATACGATGCGGCAATAACTCCGTTAAATAACGGTGAGATAACTACACAGGAAGCCATAGAAAAAGGCATGGAGCCGATCAGGGAGTTCATGTTTGAGCAGATGGATGGAGGAGAAAAGGATCTTCAGCTGTTTCTTGATATAGCCGGGATAGAAGAAGTCAATACCAGAGCGGATGTACCCAACTCGGTACTGATACCCGCATTCATACTGAACGAACTTCGTATAGCGTTTATAATCGGATTTTTGATATACATTCCGTTCCTGATAATAGACATGGTTGTAGCATCCACACTTATGTCAATGGGTATGATGATGCTCCCGCCCACCACGATCTCGATGCCTTTTAAGATTCTGCTCTTTGTAGTAGCAGACGGTTGGGACCTTATCATAGGTCAGGTGGTAAAGACATTCTACTGACAAAGACGTTTTATCTTTGATCAAAGTGGCAGATTAAACTACGAAAGGAAGTGCTTGGTTTGACTGAAGAAATGGTAGTTACCTTGCTGAGAGAGACGCTGTATCTTATCATCAAGGTCTCGGCACCGATGTTACTGGTAT
>JAFZJK010000036.1 GCA_017553965.1 Lachnospiraceae bacterium
CTTCGGCGCAGAGTTCAGTCATCTGTATGACATAAATATACTCGGATCATTCTCGTTCAAGGGCACCACAAAAGAGCCCAGATTCGGAAACCCCACACCCAGAATAGCGGAATGCCGCGAAGGTATGATCAATTCCGTAGGTCTGGCAAATCCGGGTATAGATAAAGTAATATCGGAAGAGCTCCCGGCCTTAAGGAAGATATTCCACAAACCCATAATAGCCAACATCAGCGGTTTTTCGGTAGACGAATACAAATACTGCTGCGAGAGGATAAATAAAGAAGACCAGGTGGAGATCATAGAGGTTAACATCAGCTGCCCCAACGTACATGCGGGCGGTATGGCATTCGGTACCAGTCCCGAAGCGGCAGCGGAGGTTACAGCTGCGGTAAAGTCGGTAACTGACAAGCCCGTATACATGAAGCTGAGCCCCAATGTCACCAGTATCACTGACATAGCAAAGGCCTGCGAAGCAGCTGGAGCCGACGGCATAAGCCTCATCAACACACTGCTCGGCATGAGGATAGATATCAGACGCGGACGCCCCGTTATAGCCAACAAAATGGGCGGCTTCTCCGGTCCGGCTATCTTCCCTGTAGCGGTACGCATGATATATCAGGTATATGACGCTGTAAATATCCCGATCATAGGCATGGGCGGTGTATCCACGGCTGAAGATGTAATAGAGATGATGATGGCGGGAGCATCCGCTGTACAGGTAGGCGCACAGAACCTTGTAGATCCTTATGCCTGCCCCAAGATCATAGAAAGACTTCCCATACTCTGCAAAGAGTTAAAGATAGAAAAGATCACCGACATTATAGGAAAGGCTCACGGCTGATAAAACGGTGATAAATAAGACGGAGAAACATCCTGTCTTAATAACAAAGGTAGTAAAATAATAATATAAAAAAGAAAACGGGAGGACATCAACATGGAACAGAAAAGAGATGTTATCATTGCCTGCGATTTCGCAAGTGCAGAAGAAACCTTGGCGTTTCTTGACAGATTTACAGACGTAAAGCCGTTTGTAAAGATCGGAATGGAGCTTTATTATGCAGCCGGCCCCGATATGGTAAGACAGATAAAGGCCAGGGGACACAAGATCTTCCTTGATCTTAAGCTTCATGACATACCCAACACGGTTAAAAAGACCATGGCAGTCCTTTCAAAGCTTGATGTCGACATGACAAACCTTCATGCGGCAGGCACCAAGGCCATGATGGAAGCAGCACTCGAAGGCCTCACCAGACCCGACGGTACCAGACCCCTGCTCATCGCCGTAACACAGCTTACATCCACCGACGAGCAAAGAATGAGGGATGAGCTTCTTATCAACGCCACACTTCCCGAGACAGTAATGCACTACGCAGAAAACGCCAAAGATGCAGGTCTTGACGGTGTAGTATGTTCACCCTTAGAGGCAGCCATAGTAAAGGAAAGATGCGGAAAGAACTTCATAACCGTAACACCCGGCGTAAGATTCGCAGACAGCGCTAAGGACGACCAGAGACGTATCATGACACCTGCACAGGCAAAGGAAATCGGCTCCGACTACATAGTAGTGGGAAGACCCATAACCCAGGCACCCGATCCAGTAGCAGCCTACAAGAGATGCGTGGAGGAATTTGTATAATACCAAGTGAGAAAATCTGAAAGACTTGCATGCTTGCATGCAAAGTCTTAAGGATTTTTGAACGATAAAAACACCGAGGAGAAGCGGATTTTCTATGAAAATCCGCGAGATACGAGGTGTTTTCAGGATTGCGGAAGTTTTAAAGAAACGAAGCAATCCGTGGTATTATTATATAGTATGGAGTATAAAGTATAGGAGACAATATGAAAAATCTACTCAGTATAACTGATCTGACCACAGCCGAGATAGATGACCTGATCGAAAAAGCACAGGATATCATCCGTCATCCGGCAGATTACCGTGAGAAATGCAAATATAAAAAGCTTGCGACACTGTTCTTTGAGCCCTCCACACGTACCAGGCTTTCATTCGAAGCTGCTATGATAGACTTAGGCGGCAGAGTAATGGGCTTCTCGGAGGCACAGGCAAGCTCGGCAGCCAAGGGCGAGAGCGTAGCGGATACCTGCAGGACGGTAGGCTGTTATGTGGATATCATCGCCATGCGTCATCCTAAGGAGGGTGCACCTTTAGTAGCATCCATGCATGCAGGTGTACCGATCATCAACGCAGGTGACGGCGGCCACAACCATCCCACACAGACACTGACAGACCTTCTTACCATCAAATGCGAAAAGGGCAGACTCACCAACATGACCATCGGTCTCTGCGGCGACCTTAAGTTCGGCCGTACCGTACATTCGCTCATCGAAGCCATGTCCAGATACGAAGGCATCAAGTTTGTGCTGATATCCCCCGAAGAACTGAAGCTTCCCAACTATGTAAAGCAGGAAACCTTAGAGAAAAACAACATAGAATACAAGGAGACCACCGATCTCATCAGCGCTATGCCCGAGCTCGACATCCTCTACATGACCAGAGTACAGCGTGAGCGTTTCTTCAACGAAGAAGATTACATAAGACTGAAGGACAGCTACATACTCACTCCCGAAAAGCTTGTAACAGCCAAGGAAGACCTCTCCATCATGCATCCCCTTCCCAGAGTAAACGAGATCTCTGTAGCAGTGGATGACGATCCCAGAGCTGCATACTTCAAGCAGGTAAAGAACGGAAAATTCATAAGAATGGCCCTGATACTTAAATTATTGGATATCGCATAAAGGGATGCACAAGAGATCCCTGTAAAGGGACGCACGACAGATTCCCGAAAAAGGAGAACAATATGAATATAGATGGAATCACAAACGGTCTCGTTATAGACCACATTGAAGCAGGAAAAGGCATGGATCTTTACAATGCACTCCACTTAGGAGAGCTTGAGAGCTCTGTAGCGCTCATCAAAAACGTAACCAGCCATAAAATGGGCAAAAAGGACATCATAAAGGTAGACGAAGTACTTGACGTAGACCTTGATATCCTCGGTTTCATCGACCCCAACATCACAGTTAACATCATCATGAACAACGAGAGAGTAGCCAAAAAGCACATCGAGCTGCCCAAGATGGTTAAAAATATCATAAAGTGCAAAAATCCCAGATGTATCACATCTACCGAGCAGGAGCTTCCCCACATCTTTAAGCTTACAGACCCTGTAAAAAGAACTTACAGATGCCTGTACTGCGAAACAGAAGCAGAAAAAAGATAAATTTAAGGAAAAGTTTATTGTGCAAAATACATTTATAGGGTATAATTGCATTTAATTCGGGGTTGCAAGGAGGCGGTATTATGGTAAAAGTATTATCGGACAGCACGAGTGATCTGTCTTTAGAGCTTAGGGAAAGGTACAATATTGATATTATACCTTTGCACGTATATCTTGGACAGGAGGAATACAGGGACAGTGTTGACATCACTCCCGATAAGATCTTTGCGTGGTCTGACGCAAATAATACTACGCCCAAGACCTCTGCACCGTCATCGGAAGATGTTATCGAGCTGTATAAGAAAAACCTTGAAGAATACGAGCAGCTTGTAGTATTTACCATATCATCCTCTATGTCGGCGTCATATAACGTATGCAGGCTGGCAGCAGAAGAAATTGGCGAAGAAGACCGTATCACCGTCATAGATTCGGCCAACCTTTCCACAGGTGTCGGGCATCTCGTAATAGAGGCAGCCATCATGGCATCGCAAGGAAAGAACATGAAGGAGATAGAAGAAGCCATCCTTGAGCTTCGCGGACGTGTCAGATCATCCTTTACGATAGATACGCTCACCTTCCTTCACAGAGGCGGCAGATGCTCGAGTATAGCTGCATTCTTCGGCTCGGCATTAAAGCTTCACCCCAGGATTGTGGTAGAAAACGGCGCTATGCGTTCCGATAAAAAATACCGCGGTTCCCTTGAACGCGTGATCATGAAATACACCGAGGACTTAAGGGAATTACTTAAAAAAGCAAAGCCCGACAGAGTATTTATCACACATTCATGCGCTCCCGAGATAGTAAATAAGGTTAAGGATTTCCTTAAAAGCTTAAATATATTTAAAGAGATACTGGACACAAAGGCCGGTGCGGTAATATCGGCACATTGCGGTCCGGGCACACTCGGAGTACTCTATATTGAAAATCCTTGAGCAGTGTAACAGGAGGAATTATGTTAGAACTTCAGAATATCAGCTATATTGTAGACGATGAAGGTAAGGACAAAGATATCTTAAAAAACGTCTCATTAAAGCTTGATGATGATAAATTTTTCGTTATAACCGGTCCCAACGGCGGCGGAAAATCATCCCTCGCTAAGATCATAGCAGGTATATATAAGCCCACATCCGGAAAGATCATATATAACGGTACCGATATCACAAATATGTCCATCACCGACAGAGCTAAGATGGGTATAGGCTTTGCATTCCAGCAGCCGGTACGTTTCAAGGGTCTTACAGTAAAAGATCTTCTTGAGCTTGCTGCAGGTAAGGAGATGAAAGCTTCTGCTTGCGATTACCTTTCGGAAGTAGGGTTATGTGCACATGATTACATTAACCGTGAGATCAACGCAAGCCTTTCCGGCGGTGAATTAAAGCGTATTGAGATAGCTGTTACCATAGCACGCGGCACCAAGCTCACCATCTTTGACGAGCCCGAGGCTGGTATCGATCTTTGGAGCTTCTCCAACCTGATAAAGGTATTTGAGGACCTTAAGAAAAAGACCATGGGTTCCATCATCATCATCTCGCATCAGGAAAGGATCATCAACATAGCTGACGAGCTGATACTGATAGCTAACGGAGAAGTGGTAAAACAGGGCGGCAAGGAAGATATAATGCCTTTATTTACCGGCACTTCCTTCAAATGCAAATTCAAATAATACCTGTTTATATAGTTTAAGGAGCACAAATGGATAAGATACAGGAAAACTTACTGGCTGAGATCGCAGGACTGCACGAGATCCCCACTGGC
>JAFZJK010000037.1 GCA_017553965.1 Lachnospiraceae bacterium
GAAAATGTTTTCCGATATCCCCGAGTGCGGCGGCTCCGAGCAGTGCATCCATTATCGCATGGATGAGAACATCGGCATCCGAGTGCCCAAGCAGTCCTTTTTCATATTCTATCTCTACTCCGCCCAATATCAGCTTCCGATCCTCTGTAAGGCGGTGAACGTCATATCCTGTACCTATTCTCATTTTCTACCTCGTATATATTACGTGTTCCTGCAACTACAATGTTTTGCCGCAGCATTATTATACTGTACCCTGTCATACCGCCGGTTCTTACCCGTCATCGTATGACGATATATGCAGTATACACAAAAAAAATTAATAAATCAAATAATATTTTACTTGACGATAAGACGGAAGATGATTATACTATCAATCTTGGTGGGCTTTTTGATAATTATGGCCCGGGCTAAGATAAGTTGTATTAAAAGGAACTTGAGTTTTCGGCGATCGGTGCCGGTTGTTTATATAGAAATCTGGAGGAGAAAGTGGAGACCGCAGTCGGGATATCACTGTTCACCTGTGCAGGAATGCTTACATCCATATTGTTTAAGCCATCCGTGAATGTTAAGAAGCACAGTGTGAGCATATATTGGATGGTAGTGTTGGCCGGAGCAGCAGCTCTTATTTTATCGGGATGTATTTCGATAAAAGAAGTTTATGCCGGTCTGAGTGCGGATACGGCTGTAAATCCCATTAAGATACTGGTACTGTTCTTTTCAATGTCGGTACTTTCGGTATTCTTGGATGAGGTTGGATTTTTCAGGTATATGGCATGTGTTACCTTGTCAAAAGCCAATGCCAGCCAGAAAAAGCTGTTTGTCTGCCTGTTTGTGATCGTATCGGTACTTACAGTATTTACTTCAAATGATATAATAATACTTACATTTACACCGTTTATCTGTTATTTCGCAAAAAATGCAGGTATCGATCCTACACCGTATCTGTTCTGTGAACTGGTAGCAGCGAATACGTGGTCGATGATGTTTGTTATAGGTAATCCAACCAATATATACCTTGCTACAGCAAACGGCATTACGTTTATGGAGTATTTTAAGGTAATGGCACTGCCCACTTTGGCAGCAGGGCTTACCGCGTTTTTTGTACTGTACTTTATATTCAGGAAAAAGCTGTCACAGCCGTTAAAGCCCAATAAGGCAGAAGAGAAGATAACCGATAAAAGACTTCTCGGGATCGGGCTTTTACATCTGTCATTATGTACTTTTATGCTTGTTATATCAGCATATATCGAGCTTGAGATGTGGCTTATCACTTTGGCATTTGCTTGTTCGTTGTTTGTATTTGATATAGCATACAGAGGACTGTCACATACACACGGAAGCGAGCTTAAGAGCTGCTTAAAGAGAGTACCGTGGGAGATGATACCGTTTATCATCTCGATGTTCGTGATCGTTCTGACTCTGGATAAATTCGGACTCACCGGCAAGATAAGCGAACTTTTGGAATGTGCTCATCCCGAGTACTCATACGGCATGGCTTCATTCCTTACCGCCAACATGATCAACAACATCCCCATGAGCGTGCTTTTCTGTCCTGTTATAGCAAATGCGTCGGCGATAGTAACACAGCCTGCGGTATACGCAGCTATCATCGGTTCCAATCTTGGCGCACTGCTTACTCCTGTAGGAGCTCTGGCAGCTATCATGTGGAGCAACATATTAAAGAAAAACCATGTGCCCTTCAGGTTCACATCATATATCAAAAACGGTGTGCTGGTATCCATACCGGCGATCCTGGTGGCACTGTTTGTACTGAGTATTGGTTTATAATATTAGATGATTCAATAATAAAAATAAAGCTTACAACTTAAAGTCATTAGACAACGTTGTAAGCTTTTTATTTATTCCGGTATTTGTTATGTCAAAGTACTTATGGGTTTTAAAACTTTTATCCTATCACGGAGTTCTTTCCTTGCACATATAGAAGATCGCCAATAGTCCGGGACCGCAATGTGCACCGATAACTACACCGAGACCTGAGATCTGGATGTTCTTTATGGACGGGAATTTCTCAAGGAGTTTATCCCTTACATATTCAGCATCCTCTTGGCAGTCGGCATGGTTGATAAGGAATTCCATTCCGTCGGGCTTGCCTATCTCGTTGATGATAGAATCGATTATGGTGTTAAGAGCCTTCTTGCGTCCTCTTACCTTAGATGATACAAGAAGGGTACCTTCGTCGGGCACGTAAAGCACGGGTTTGATGTTGAGCAGATTACCTACGAGTGCAGCCGAATTGGATACGCGGCCGCCGCGCTTTAAGTAATTAAGATTATCAACGGTGAACCTGTGTGCTATGTGCAGCTTGTTTTCCTCTATCCATTTAAGATTTTCCTCGAAGCCGAGCCCCGCCTCATAATTCTTTACAACGCTCATAACGAGCACACCGAGTCCGCCCGATACACAACGGGTATCAACATAAACTATATTTATGTTTGCATATGTTTTTTTGAGCTCCTCGATAGCTTCTTCGGCAAACTTGTGTGATGCCGACATAGGCTTGGACATATCCAGGAATATAATATTCTTGTTGTACTGTTTGATAAGTCCTTCAAAAAACTCCCTGTAGGCGTAAGTATTGATAGCAGCGGTATTAAGAAATGTACCGGCTCTCATTTTCTGATATACGTCCTGCCTGGTTGTCTCACAACAGTCATCAAAGTAGACCTTTTCGTCCATTGTGTAGGAATACCTGATGAACGGTATGTTATGTTCCTCGAGGTATTCTTTGGTCAGGTCACAGGTTGAGGCTGTGGCGATAATGTAATCCATTTCCATTTTCCTCTCCGTATTATGTTTTAGTTAATAACATATGAAAAAACTTGCACTTTTATTATAATGTATTATAACCAAAAAAGAAAGTGGAATTTTTAGAGGAGTTAAAAAAAGTAGTGGCAAAATTTTTAACATAGTGATATAATAATAATTTGTGGGGCTTTATCCGAGACTACTGAAGGGGATTTTGATCATAAAGCCTGTCATTTAGATATATTATCAAGGCCGAAACGGTTTTACAGAGGCTTATAATGTGCATTTGGATGAGAGTTTCCTTCAGTTGTTTCGGAGCCCCCGGAAACTTTAAAGTATGGATGGTTTGCGAAAAATAGTTTTCGAACATCCGAGAGTACAAATACGGAGGAAAAAAATGTACAAGACTTTTTCAATGGAACTCGCCGGACGTACACTCAGTGTTGACGTTGGCAGAGTAGCAGCACAGGCAAACGGCGCTGCATTTATGCGTTACGGTGATACTACAGTGCTCTCTACAGCTACAGCTTCAGAGAAGCCCAGAGACGGTATCGATTTCTTCCCCTTGAGCGTTGAATTCGAGGAGAAGCTTTATGCGGTAGGAAAGATCCCCGGAGGTTTCACAAAGCGTGAGGGCAAGCCCAGCGAGAACGCTATACTTACATCACGTGTTATCGACCGTCCTATGAGACCTTTATTCCCCAAGGATTATCGTAATGATGTAACACTTAACAATATGGTAATGGCAGTTGATCCCGCTTGCCGTCCCGAGCTCGTTGGTATGCTTGGTTCAGCTATCGCAACAGCTATTTCCGATATACCTTTCGACGGCCCCTGCGCTATGACTCAGGTAGGTATGATCGATGGCGAGTTCATCATCAACCCTTCACAGGAGCAGTGGAAGAGCGGAGATCTTAATCTTACAGTAGCTTCTACTGCAGAGAAGGTTATCATGATCGAAGCAGGTGCTAACGAGATCCCCGAGGAGAAGATGATCGAGGCTATCTACAAGGCACACAATGTAAACCAGACTATCATCGCATTTATCAATGATATCGTTAAGGAAGTTGGAAAGCCCAAGCATGAGTACACAAGCTGTGCTATACCTCAGGAGCTTTTCGATGCCATCAAGGAGATCGTTCCTCCCGCAGAGATGGAAGAGGCTGTATTTACCGATGAGAAGCAGAAGAGAGAAGCAAATATATCTGCTATCACAGATAAGTTAACAGAAGCTTTCGCAGACAACGAGGAATGGCTTGCAATCCTTGGCGAAGCTATCTACCAGTACGAGAAGAAGACAGTAAGAAAGATGATCTTAAAGGATCATAAGCGTCCTGACGGCCGTGAGATCACTCAGATCAGACCTCTTGCTGCTGAAGTTGATATCATCCCCAGAGTACACGGTTCATCCATGTTCACCCGTGGACAGACACAGATCTGTGACGTATGTACACTTGCACCTCTTTCAGAGATGCAGAAGCTTGACGGTCTTGATGAGAACGAAGTAAGCAAGCGTTACATGCATCATTATAATTTCCCTGCATACTCAGTAGGCGAGACCAAGGTTAGCCGTGGTCCCGGACGTCGTGAGATCGGTCACGGTGCTTTAGCAGAGCGTGCACTTATCCCTGTACTTCCTTCAGAGGAAGAGTTCCCTTACGCAATCCGCTGCGTATCGGAGACATTTGAGTCTAACGGTTCAACATCTATGGCTTCTACCTGTGCATCATGTATGTCACTTATGGCAGCAGGTGTTCCCATTAAGAGAATGGTAGCAGGTATCAGCTGTGGTCTTGTTACAGGCGAGACCGATGATGATTTCGTACTTTTAACAGATATCCAGGGCTTAGAGGATTTCTTCGGCGATATGGACTTCAAGGTAACCGGTACCACAGAAGGTATCACAGCTATCCAGATGGATATCAAGATCCACGGACTTACCCGTCCTATCGTAGAAGGCGCTATCGCTCGTTGCCGTGAAGCAAGACTCTTCATCATGGACAACTGCATGAAGAAGGCTATTGCTGAGCCTCGTCCCGAGGTTAGTCCTTACGCTCCCAAGATCGTTCAGATCCAGATCGATCCTTCAAAGATCGGTGAGGTTGTCGGACAGCGCGGTAAGACCATCAATGCCATCATTGATTCTACAGGTGTTAAGATCGATATCACAGATGACGGTGCAGTATC
>JAFZJK010000038.1 GCA_017553965.1 Lachnospiraceae bacterium
GAAGACCGGATTCAACCCAAGGACATAAAACGCGGCGTAAAGTATGAGGATGGAATATATAACATGCTGGATTGGAACAGCGACATAATGAAGGAGATAGATATATGTTAAAAGTTGGAACTATAGCACCGGAGTTTACACTTCCGGATCAGGACGGGAAGATGCATTCACTTTCAGAATACAGAGGACAGAAGGTTATACTGTATTTTTATCCTAAGGATAATACTGCCGGATGTACAAAACAGGCCTGCAACTTTAGCGAACTTAAGCCCCAGTTTAAAGAAAAGGGTGCGGTTATACTCGGAGTAAGCAAGGATTCGGTGGCTTCACATAAGAAGTTTCAGGAGAAATACGGACTTGCGTTTACACTCCTTTCGGATGTCGACAGGACCGTTATCGAAGGCTATGATGTATGGAAAGAGAAGAAAAACTACGGTAAGGTATCCATGGGCGTAGTACGTACTACTTACCTGATAGATGAGAACGGAGTGATCATAAAAGCTTTTGATAATGTAAAAGCGGCAGATAACCCCGGACAGATGTTGGAAGAGATTGACTGATGAATATTTATATTGATTTTGATGATTGCCTTTGCGAAACCGCACGTTATTTTTCCGTCATCGCGAAGGAGCTTTTTGGAAAAGATGTGCCATATGAAAACATAAACTTTTTTGACCTGCAGAAGTCGTTTTCACTGACACGCAAAGAGTACGAAGAATTAATGATCGCAGGTCATAAACCGGAGGTGCTGCTTGCTTTTGACGAGACACCCGGTGCCTCGGAAACGGTTAACGGCTGGCTCGAAAAAGGTTATAACGTGTCTGTTATCACGGGGCGCCCCGACAGTGCTTACGGACCGTCCAGAACATGGCTTGATGAACACGGTCTTGAACGTGTAAAGCTATACTGCCTTAATAAATACGGCAGGGACACCTTTGCAAAGGATTTCGCTTACAGCCTAGAGCTTGAAGACTATTACAAGATGCATTTTGATTATGCGGTAGAGGATTCGCCTCACGCATTTAAATTCTTTGATCATCTGCCGGACCTTAAGGTCTTGGTTTTTGACCGTCCCTGGAATCGTGACTGCGTATTCCCGGGGAATAACTATCACAGGTGCCTTGACTGGGGATCAATAAAGAACATCTGACAGGAGTAATTATGATTGACTATGATCTGTTAGCGGAGCAGGTAAAAGAGTTTGCAAAAGGATGTGAATGGGATATCACTCTTTATGCAAATGTTTCCGCTCTGTTATTTGATACGATGAATAACATTAACTGGGCCGGTTTTTACCTGATGCGTGACGGAGAACTGGCACTTGGCCCGTTCCAGGGGAAGACCGCATGCATGAAGATCAAAGTAGGTAAAGGCGTATGCGGGACCGCCGTGCAGGAGGACAGGACGATACGTGTGGATGATGTACACCTGTTTAAAGGGCACATCGCCTGCGACAGTGCATCTGCTTCGGAGATAGTTATTCCGATACACAAGGATGGTAGGATCATCGGCGTACTAGATATAGACAGCCCCATAAAGTCCCGTTTTTCTAAAGAAGACGAGGCAGGATTGTTGCAGATAGTGCACGTTATAGAGGAGAAGATATGAACGAATAATTATCAAAGATGATGTCCATACAGAGGGACATAGAGAAGAATACAAAAATGCAGAACATTTTCAGGTGTGTATCCGCACTGTTTGTATTTATGGTGTTTGTATGCAGTTTTAGCCCGAATATGGCGATGAATATCGCGTTTGTGGTGTCGATCCCGGGTGTCATCGTTATGTTTGTGCTGGATGCCAAATATGCCAATAAAAGCCATTCTCTGGAAGTGGATATATATCTGGTCCAGCTGGAGCACTTAAAGAACGAGAAGAAAGCTGCAGATGAGAAGGGCGAGGAGTTATCCTCCACCTGGATGGAAAGCATAGATAAACCCGCTGAGAAGGCTCCGCTTCCGTTAGTATATTACTGCGTGCTGCTCGTGATCGATATCGTAATATGGATTATTTAAAGGTAAAAGAACAGATATTTTTTTAAACACTGAGGAATAAGATGCTTATAGATTTTCATACACACACCTTCCCGGATGAGTTGGCCGGGAAGGTGATTCCAATGATAGCCGAAAAGGCTTCGATACGTTATTATACCAAGGCTACCAACGCTTCATTGCTGAGCTCCATGGAAAGAGCGGGCGTGGATATGAGCGTGGTGCTGCCGGTAGTTACCAAGCCGGCTCAGTATGCGACTGTCAATGAAACAGCAAAGCATATCAATGAAACTTACTACCCGAGACTGCTGTCTTTTGGCGGTATACATCCGGATAATGAGAACTATCGTGAGATATTAAAAGATCTTAAAAGTGCCGGGATCAAGGGAATAAAACTCCACCCCTTGTATCAGGGTGTGGCTATAGATGATATACGGAGCTTAAGGGTAATAGAGACAGCATGCGAGCTGGGGATGATAGTGGTCATACATGCAGGCAGGGACTTGAGTTTCCCGGGAGATCTGGTGTCCCCGGAGAGGATCAGCCGGATGCTTGACGAGATACATCCCGATAAAATGGTGCTGGCACATATGGGTTCCTACGCACAGTGGGACAAGGTATATGATATTCTTTGCGGACGTGGGGCGTACCTTGATACCTCGTTTTCGCTGCATCCGGCGCGTCCCATGACTGACTCGGAAAAGGACAGGGAGCTTTTAGATGCAAATCCCATACTTGTTCCTGCACTTACGCCGGAGTTATTTAAAAAGATGGTAGTAAAGAACGGAGCGGACCGTATATTATTTGCCAGCGACAGCCCGTGGTGTGACCAGAAGGAGACTTTTGAGCTGGTAGATGCCTGCCTGGACGAGAAGGACAAGAACGCGGTATTTTATGAAAATGCATTGAAATTACTTAGATGACAATGGGGACCGTTCTGTTTGTCATCAGGAATATCGAGATTTGTTAAGGAAAGTTTGCATTTTCTTTAAGAAACAATTATCTTGACAATAGGGGAATACATGACTATAATTCCTTCTTGTGTTTAAAAATCCTGCAATGCAGGAAAAACAAGGAGGAAGAAGAATGAAAAAGATATCAATGAAACTTGCACTTCTGCTCTGTCTTGTAATGATAGCTACATTACTTACAGCATGTGGTGGCGAGGATGAGAAAGCAGATGCTATCACA
>JAFZJK010000039.1 GCA_017553965.1 Lachnospiraceae bacterium
GCATCTATACCAAACTTACTCTCTTCGTTTCCGATATTGATCTCAACCAGGATATCCGATATAACACCCTTCTTCTTAGACTCCGCATCTATAACGGCTGCAAGCTTCTCCGAATCAACAGAATGGATAAGCTTAACCTTACCGACTATGTATTTTACCTTATTGGTCTGCAGATGCCCTATAAGATGCCATTCGGGCTGTTCTGTATAGTGCTCGTTAAAGAAATCAATCTTTCCGGTAAGCTCCTGTACCTTGTTCTCACCGAATACTCTGACTCCGAGTCCGTATGCCAACTCTAGCACTTCGTTTGGATTGGTCTTGCTTACGCTTATAAGCTTTACTTCCTCCCTGTTCCTGCCGGCTTTCTTGCAGGCGTTAAGGATATTTTCTTCTACATTTTTTAAGTTTTCTTTTAATTCGTCCTGTGTGATCATCAGTATATAATCGCCTGATCCTTAGCCACAGAAGCATCAAGTGCTATGTGGTCGTACAGGTTTAACCCGTCCTTTGTATTCTTTTTAACTATGGCATACTCGTTATTCTGCCTTAACCGCTCTATCTTTACAAACTGGTAATAACCTTTGTTTACGTTATATACGCCTTCTATCGTATTGGTAAGCCCTACTCTGAAATGATCACCTGTCTCCGGATTATCCAAGACATCGCCTTCATTAAGTAAGCTCATATCAATATAAGCATAATTTGCATCCGAGAAATACTTAGGCGGATATACGGGTATATAGATAGGTGAACCGTCTTCGCTGCTGTAGCCCTCCTTTAAGAGCACCTGTCCGGTATACTGCTCGTTTTCAACAAACAGAGATAAAGGTACCAGATAAAACTCTTTTTTAGCTATAGCGGATAACGGAACCTTAAGTCCGCCCTCAACGCTTGATTCAAACTCTACGCTTAATACTCTCTCATCTATGTACATGGGCATGTACTTATCAAGTGAAAGCACCGCATAGTAACTTGCACCGCGCTGTACGGTGGTAAGTCCGCATTCCACAGGCAGATAGTAATCATTGATATATACCGAAACAGTCTCTTCCTCAAGCAGGCTTATATAAAGCTTTTCAGGGATCTTAACTGCTATCTTCCAGTTTTCATCGGTTACGATCCTGCATATGTTTTCCCCGGCAAGTACCAGACCGTTAGAACGCATATTAACTGTTTTAAGATCATATGAGGTGTTAAACATCTCATCGGTAACATTGTCAAAGTCGATACCGCACAGTGCGTCATTCTTATATGATATAACTCCGGCCGCTTCTGCACGTCTTACATGGAATGAAGATGTGGAACCCATGCTGGCTATAGCCTTCATGTTTTCTATGCTGGTATCGTTTACAAGCTCGTAGATGGTGTCGCTTATCTCCTGCTTAAACTCGGCCACCTCATCAAACCTGAAACCGGAATAATCATCCAGATATCCGTATATGACATTCTTGATCGACTTTATGTCATTATCCTGAAGCTGGTCAACTCCGGTCTTGCCGATGATCTCGTTATACAGTGAGCTTCCCTCATCCACACTGAATATCACACCGTTCTTTGCAGAACGCTTTCCGTTTTGGATATAGTAATTAATATATCCAGCATAGTCGGAGCTTATGATATTTTCAGTCCTTAACGCTATTCCGGGGAATTTACTCTCGGTACTGATGTTATCACCTTGTACCTCGTAGATAGACACCTTTGTTTTTCTGGCATATACCAGAAAATTGATCAGGATATAAATAAAAATGATCGCAAAAATAACAGCACAGAAATGTTCTGCACGCATATGATTAAGGAGGCTTCTCTTGTGAAGCTTCGTGATCTTGCTTCCCTGCTTGCCTCTCTTTATTCTGTTCTGTCTGTCATTTTTAACCGGACTCATTTTTAACCTCTAACTAAACAACTTAAAAAACTGCTGCCAACTAGAGCAGCAGTTTTACGGATTATTAAAGAGCTACAATTACCCTTTCAGCTACATACTCTGAAAGCTGTCCCTTATCTCTGGACATGCTGATCACAAAATCAACATTAAACTTAGCGGATAACATATCTATTTTTTCAATAATCGGAGTAATATCGATATCGGTATTTTCAACGCAAGCTAAACTAAGGAAACTATCAAGATAAACTGTTTCAAGATCATGATCCTGAGAGATCATTCCACAGAGGAATCCAATAAACTCACTGTAATTTGTAATACAATAATCATTAACATTAATAAGACGTACTTTTCTGTCGAGCTCGTACATATGCTTGGAATTCTTATCAAGATATACTAAAGTACCCGAACTCTCCTTTACTTTAGTATTGACCTTATCCAATAAGATCTTTGTCTTTCCTTTTCCCTTGCTGCCGGCTATAATCTGCACCATATATATCGCCCCTTTCGTTATTTACATTGAGGTAAAACCTCTGTAATTATTATAAAACAATTTAAGATAATAAGCAAGCAAATTCTGATTATTTACATAACTTTAACAATTCATTCATGTCGGCATAAAGCTGGTCGTAGGAAGTGCTTTTGAAAGCACATGTAATGTACTGTTTTCCTGCTTTATCCTGACTTAATATGATAAGACAGTACCCCGCCGCAACAGTTACGCCGGTCTTTCCGGAAAGTACCGTTATGCCCTCGGGAGCTTCCTTTTTACCCGAGAAATACTGGTTGGTAGCTTCCATCTCAAAGGTCTTTTCAGCGCCTGCCGCATCCTTAAATACACAGGTATAGTTTTTGGTGGAAATGATCTCTGTAAGCTGCTTGTTCTTTAAGCACTCATTGAATATCAGATAGATATCAAAGGGAGTGGTGTAATGATCAAGAGCGTGCAGACCGTTGGGGTTAGACATATGGGTATCTTTTGCACCGAGTCTTGCTGCTTCCTCGTTCATTTTCCCAACAAAATCCTTTACCGATCCAGCCACACATTCCGCTACCGCTACAGCCGCATCATTACCGGAGTATATCATAAGGCAGTAAAGAAGCTGCTCGAGCGTCAGTGTATCACCCTTCTTAAAGCCACAGAGCTGGGCACCGGGTGTGGTTACTCCGCAGTTATCCTCCTGTACCACGTAAACATCATCCAGATTACCGTACTTAAAAGCGGTAAGCGCGGTAAGAAGCTTTGTAGTACTTGCAGGATATACCTTCTTATAGATATTCTTTGAGAAAAGAACACTTCTGTCCGTTACACAGAATGCTCCTGCCGCTTCCGCAGCAAGCTCAAACTCCTCCGTAGCCGGTACGTTGTCCACCTCAAAGCAGATATCTTCATATAAAAACTCACCTGCCGTAAGCTTACCCAGGCTTTTTAACGCAAGATCCTCGACATCCTCGCTTATCGGTTCACTCTCTATATCCGGGATAAAAAAAGAAGAGGTGATCTTCTGGCGCGTTTCACAGCCGCATAAAAAAACACATATGCAGATAAACAAAGCCAAAAACCTCTTCATAATGATTACCGCAGTATAAACCGCTTATCCTTTCCCGTACTAGTTATATACGCTTATTTATATAGATCACGCCAGTCAAGATCGCCGCGGTCAAGAGCCTTGATAAGCAGCTCGGCCGTAGCCACATTCGTAGCGTATGGGATATTATGCGTATCACACAGCTTAGCCAGATTGAAAAGATTAGGTTCATGCGACTTAGGATTAAGCGGATCCTGTAAAAAGATCAGCATATCCATCTCGTTGTGCTCGATAAGAGCACCCATCTGCTGAACCCCTCCAAGGTGGCCTGCCAAGAACTTATGTATCTGTAAATTCGTAGCCTCTTCTATAAGCCGCCCTGTAGTAGCTGTGGCATAAAGTGTATGTTTACATATGATCCCCCTGTATGCTATGCAGAAATTCTGCATAAGCATCTTTTTAGCATCATGAGCAACAAACCCAATATTCATACCATCCTCCAAAACTTTTTTCTTTTGCCTTAAGGCTCTATAAAGCCCAGATCGGACTCATCTTCCTCTGTTGCTTTTTCCGTTTTCTTCGGCTGCATACTGATGTTAAGAAGAATACCTACCATCAGCAGATTTACCAGAAGCGAGCTTAACCCCGAACTCATAAACGGAAGCGCTATACCCGTATTCGGCAAAAGTGATGTTACAACCCCGATATTAATGAAAATCTGAAACAATAACATGGAACCGAAGCCGACGGCGATCATTCTCCCCAGATAGTCGCTCGCCTTTCTTGCGATCCTTATGATCAGTAATATAAGTAAGAAATACAATACTACGATTATTACCGATCCTATAAAACCAAATTCCTCCGCAGCGGCCGCGAATATAAAATCGCTTTCGCGTACAGGTACCGAACGTGAAGCACGTTCAGCTTCAATACCGTTTAAAAACTTTCCGGTAAGGTTTCCCAGCTTTATTGCAGCTTCCGCATTCTGCTGCTGGAATGTAAGATCAGGATAATCCTCCGGATGCAGCATGGCGAGCACTCGGTTTTGCTGCCATTCCGTAAGCAGAGTCTGGAAATCCTGCTGTACATACCAGAACATAAACAATGACGTAGGCACAAATATAACCAGGAACGTAACAATATATTTATATGATACTCCCGATATAAGGACCATGGTCGAGAATACGACAAATATAAGGATCGTAGTCGAAAGGTCCGGTTGGAAGAATATCAAAGCCACCGGTACAGCCGTGATCAATATGGCAAGTATCAATACCCAGAGCTTCTTGATGTGCTTTTGCATCTTACAGAAAAACATGGATAGGAACACCACCATGGTAACCTTTATGATCTCGGACGGTTGAAATTCAAAGCCCGGATTGTTGATACCCAGCGAGGGGTCTCCTCCAATCTTTATCCATCGTCTTGCATCATAATGCTTCCACCCGTATATGGGCGGCGTATCGATGAACGCACACACAAGCAGTAGTCCGATACCTATCAGATACAGTGCCGGTGCCAGCTTCGCAATAAAATGATAATCCACAAGAGCTACAAACGCGATAAGAAACAGTCCTATGATGAAAGCCAGTATCTGTTTCTGGTACAGGCCCTGTTTTATCGCCTGCTTCTCATAAATATCAAGGACATAAATAAGATAAACGCCTATAAAACCAATGATATACACTATAAGAAACAACGGATAGCTACAGCTCTTAAAATCATAATTGTGGAACGGAAATATTTTATTCTTTAGAAACTTTATCATTACTTGATGCTCTCTTTACGCCCTTTATGGGTATGTTTGCGCAAAGGGCAGGTGTAAGCTCTCCGCCTTCCGAAGGAGCCTTTGTTATATTGAAGTCAAGCTCCTTGGTATCTATATCCACATACTTTGAAAGAACGCTGATTATGTCATTCTTGATCTTCTCCAGTGTTTCCGGCGGAAGTCCCGACCTGTCAGACTGAAGGACAAATTTGATCCTGTTAACGGCATTGCTGGCCGAATCAGACTTTTTCTTGAAAAAATTATCCCAAAATGCCATACTGTCCGGTCACCTACTTTCTGCCAAATATTCTCTTAAAGAGACCCTTCTTAGCATTAAGATCAAGGAAAGGAATCTCTTCGCCGATGATACGTTTACAGATGTTCATGTATGCCTGGCCGGCCTTTGAATCGTTGCCAACAAGCGGCTCACCGTTATTTGTTGCAACGATGATACCTTCATCATCAGGAACAATACCTATAAGATTGATGGCAAGTATCTCAACCACATCATCACTTGACATCATATCTCCGGTCTTAACCATATCCATACGGATCCTGTTAACGATAAGATCCGTCTTCTTCATCTCATGTGCTTCAAGAAGACCGATGATACGGTCTGCGTCTCTTACTGCAGAAACCTCGGGTGTTGTAACTACCAGTGCTCTGTCAGCTCCTGCTACGGCATTTTCAAATCCCTGTTCGATACCTGCGGGGCAGTCGATGATGATATAATCGAACTCACCCTTAAGCTGCTCGCAGAGCTGTTTCATCTCTTCAGGCTTAACTGCTGACTTATCCCTGGTCTGAGCAGAAGGGAGCAGATAAAGAGTAGGATATCTCTTATCCTTTATAAGTGCCTGCTTGATCTTGCAGTTACCTTCTATAACATCAACAAGGTTATATACTATCCTGTTCTCCAGACCCATTACTACGTCCAGATTTCTAAGACCTATATCGGTATCGATAAGTACTACCTTTTTGTCAAGCTTTGCAAGACCTGTTCCGACATTTGCCGTAGTGGTAGTCTTTCCAACACCTCCTTTGCCGGAAGTTACTACTATTACTTCACCCATTTTCCTATTCCTCCATAAAACATCAAATTACTCTACTATATATTTTACCTGATTTTTTAAAATATTCAAGGATTATTTTTTGCTGTAAAAATCACAGTTTACAGTACAAGATTGCTGATTATATCCTTGCTTAAAGGAGAAATGCATATCGAACCGTTCTCCATATAAGCTATCTTAATATCTTTACCGGTCTTACTGTCCTGACGGTCGGGCGATCTGGCTATGATATCTGCGATCCTTATCTGCATCGGAGTCATATCAGAACAGATGACAAAACAGTTCTCATTTCCGCCGGCCCCTGCCCAGGCTGTACCCCTGAGTGACCCGAGTACCACGATATTCCCTTTTGATACAAGGCTTGCTCCCGGATTTACATCACCGAGCACTATAAGACCCGTATCGCTTTCCAGTGCCTGTCCGGATCTTAAGTTTCCCTTATATATCCTGGCATTTGCCGCTGTAAGCTCATTTATCTTTTTCTCAACAGCCTGCTTAAACACAGCATTACCTTCTTCGGAATTATCAAGGATACATACTATCTCTAACTGGGTATTATCCATGATGCACTTTATAAGCTCTTCCTTCTGCTCCCCGGTAAGCTTCTTACCCTCGAAAGAAATGGCTGTTTTGGCATTTCCAAGGAATTTGGCACTCTCCGAAAACTTTTTCTCCACTTTTTCTTTCAGAACATCATATTCCTCTGTCTCCGAAAGCACCAGGGTTATTCCGTTTTTTGAGCCTTTGATCATTACTGAACCGTTCATAATACTCCATCCTTTATTTTATCTTAACCTTTTTAGTCCGAAACATCGATGTTTGTAACCGTAGTGGTCTTAATATCACCTGAAAGAAGCCCTTCTTTGTTTTCTCCGTTAAAGTACAGTCCATATACTTCTCGTGCCAGCTTAGCCGCATTGGCTGAAGCATAACCGTTGGGAAGTACTACGGTAACACTTATCTCAGGGTCTTCGTACGGTGCAAACGATATAAACAGACCATGGCTGGGGTGTGTAAGACTTACCTGTGCGGTACCTGTCTTTCCTGCCACACTGAATCCCAGATCTCCGTACAGCTTATTTAATGAATTGGCCGATGTATTAACCACGTTATACATACCGAGCTGTACAGCATTCCACTGTGATTGTGAATATATGTCGATCTTATTGTATATCGAAGCCTGGTTATCGACTATCATGTCCTTTTCCTTGTTGTTTATCCTGTCAACAAGAGTAAGGTCATATACGGTACCTCTGTTGGCTATGGCTGTCACATACTTTGATATCTGTATAGGTGCAAAGCTATGGTAATAACCGATTGATGTACGTACGGCATCCGTACTTGATATGGTAGGCATACTTTCAGGAAGCTCCACGCCGGATTTTTCAGCCAGACCAAACATCGTAGCATACTTCTGTATCTTTGATATACCTAAGCTATCGCTGTATTCCCCTTTTGCATCTAAAGACATTTCGTATCCGACTTTATAGAAGAAATAGTTACATGAATGCTGTATAGCAGAAGTAAGGTTGATCTTACCGTGGTTATCGGGGTACTTCCAACACTTAGGTGAAGGATCTACTTCTTCAAAAATACCTTTATCTTCGATCAAAGTCGATGTAGTTATAACACCTTCTCCGAGACCTGCTAAAGCCATCAGCGGCTTAAATGTCGAACCTGTGGTTGTCATCTGCTGCGTGGTCCTGTTAAGGAGAGGTGCAGCCTGATTGTTCAGCAGTTTCTGATAATAATCCCAGTCAATCTTATTTGCCAGCATGTTGGCATCATAAGTAGGGTAAGTAACCAGTGCTCTTATATCACCTGTCTTAACATCCGTGATGACCAATGATCCGCTGCAGGGCTCAAGTGCCAGCATACCGGGTGTTATCTCCAGGTTTTTAAGCTTATCTATAACGAAATCATAAGGAGATATGTTGCCGTTTGCCAGCCTGTTGTAATCACTGGTATTCATCTTCAAGAATCCCTGATCGTAAAGGAGCAGGCAGCAGTCTCTTCCGGATATCTTATGGTTAAATATCAGCTGTCTGTATACGAGTTTTTCAAACTCGGTATTGTCCTTCAGGCTTTCTATGGCAAAATCATATATCTTTTTATATATTTCTTCGTTGGTATTGTAGTCGTCTTTTATACCAAGGAGTTCCAGATTTATCCAGCCTGCATTTATCGAGTAGCTTAAAAACTCCGCAAGAGATATCTTACCGTCGGCAAACTTCTTATACATCTCATCATTTGAATCGACCTTATTCTTTAAGACTATCTCTTCTCTCTTTAAATACTGGTAGATGTAATCCAGATATCCCTGCATCTCTTCCGACAGGCTGTTATTTGCATCCTTTGACCCGAATGCCATAACGGTTTCCAGTCTGCTGTATATAAGATCCATTCTGTCGCAGAAGGTCTTGTAAGTCCTCTTTTCAACCGTAGTGGCATTTTCAGCCGAAAGGTGAGGTATATCTATCATTGCATTATCGAAAAATGCATTGTATACCTCATATATGGGTATCGTGATCTTACTTGCGGATGTGCCTTTTCCGCCGTAATCATCTGAATTGACTATCTTTGATATCAGAATAGCGGCTATGTTATTTTCAAGTATATGATAGCATGCTATCTGCATCTCGCGGTCTATGGTAAGATATACATCATTTCCGGCTTTGGGATCTTTATAAACCTCACTGGAAAGAACTTTTCCTCCGGAGTTAACCGTAAGTCTTACTTCACCCTTTGTACCTCTGAGTATACTGTCATACTCCTTTTCAAGTCCGGTTTTTCCAATTACATCCGAGGTTGAATAAACAGGAGTATCAAACCCTGCATTCATTTCCTCGGCTTCATCCTCGTTCATCATACCGGTATATCCGAGGATATGCGCAAAATAAGTACTGTCATTATAAACTCGGGATGTCTGCTGCTTTATCTCCACTCCGGGCAGCTCACCCGCATTTTCCATGATTATGGCTATCAGTCTTTCATCCACATTGCTGCATACAGTAAACTGGGTATACTGTGGATAAAGGTTAAACAGCGTATACCTGAACATCATGACCTTTAATGCAAGATCTGTCGGATATTCGTCAGGTATGCTGAACATCGTTACGTTTTTACTTCCGTTTTTTAGGAAATCATA
>JAFZJK010000040.1 GCA_017553965.1 Lachnospiraceae bacterium
ACCTACATACTTTTTCCTTGGTGCATCTTTGGTTACTACCATAGTTCTCAGAAGTGTAGGACAGGTTAAACTCCCCATGTTTGTATCTATAGGAGCCTTCTTTGTAAATATGGGTGCAAATTACACCTTTATATTCGGACATTTTGGTGCACCCCGAATGGAAGAGCAGGGTGCAGCATTAGGTACACTGATAGCCAGAATATTTGAAGCTACATGTATTATGACATATTTCCTGGTAGTAGACAAAAGGATCGGATATAAGATCAAGGATCTGTTACTTAAAACCCGTAATCTTATCGGAGAATACTTCAGGATATGTATCCCCGTTCTTATAAGTGACGGTATACTTGCAATCGGAAACAGTACGGTAGCAAGTGTTATAGGAAAGCTGAGTGACCAGTTTGCTGCTGCAAATTCGATCACAGCGAATACTCAGCAGTTAAGTACGGTTATGATACAGGGTGTTTGCCAGGCAGGCGCTATAGTTACAGGTCAGACCTTGGGCAGCGGTGGAAAAGAGAAAACGCAGGAACAGGGATGGTTATTCCTGGGACTTGGTTTTGCACTCGGTGCGGTGTCTGCCGTAATATTAATGATCATATGCAATCCGATCATCAACCAGTATACCGGTGCGACTGAAGAGGTTAAGAGTATAGCTAGGGACCTTATGACGGCCATTAGCTTTATCATTATATTCCAAGCTACAAACAGTATCATGACAAAGGGTGTCCTGCGTGGAGGCGGTGATACGAAGATGCTGATGATCGCAGATAACATCTTCCTGTGGGCACTGTCAATACCGCTCGGATACCTTGCAGGCTATGTATTTAAACTTGATGTGTTCTGGGTATATTTCTTCTTAAAGATCGATCAGATCACAAAAACTGTCTGGTGCGTGATCAGATTACGTAGTGGTAAGTGGATAAAGAAAATAACAACCGGTAAAAACAGTAATGTAAAGATGTTGACTGTCGGTGGTGAAGGCAGTGATCAGAAGGCGATATAACGGAAGCTCTATTGTTTGTTTTTTATAAGGAAAGAAGGCGGACATATGGCAGAAGAAAATAACGGTTCAAAGAAAAATATGATAATATTTATAATAGCTGCAGTGTGTATACTTGCTGCAGGTATTATAATCGGTGTGCTGCTCGGAGGCTCTAAAGGCGATAAGGACAAAACTGTCGATGCAGGTCAGAGTGTGACAGGCAGTGAAACATCAGCATCATCCGATACCGGTGCCAACTCCGGTACAAAAAACGGTGAAGAGACATCACCTACATCACAGGCAGGTGATAATACATCTAAGACCGGAGATACAGGAAGTGATGTAACGGCAGCTCCGAACGGAGAAGATAATACAACTCCGACACCGTATACAGGAGAGAATATAACACCTACTCAGGAAGCGGGAGACAATACCACACCCACTCCCGATGACAAAGCAACTCCTACGCCTGATAACGGTAAGGCAACCCCTACTCCTGATAACGGTAAGGCAACCCCTACTCCTGATACAGGGGATAAAACAACACCTACACCTAAAGCAGACGATAAGGTAACTCCTACTCCCGATGCAGGAGAAGATACTACTCCGACACCTACGGAAAAAGCAGGAAATGATACAACGCCTACTCCTACACCGGATGGCGCGGATGATACCACACCTATGCCTACAGATAAGGAAACACCTACTCCTACAGAAAAGGCAACTCCCACACCTACATCCACAGATAACGGCGGTAAGGGAGAGTATGTACTTACATATACTGTCGACAACACATGGCAGGACGGCTCGACCAATATGTTCGGTATGCAGTTTGGTATCAACAACGGTACCGACACAGCTATAAAGGGCTGGAAACTTGAGATGGTAATAGACGGCTTAAGTACCGTCAGCGGTTGGAACGGCACATTTACAACCAGCGGAAATATCATGACAGTTACCGATGCCGGCTACAACAGCGATATATATGCCAACGGAACCATAGTGATAGGATGTAACTTAGGCACTACTTCAAAGAACGTTACTGTTTCATCCGCAAAGCTTAACGGCAAGCCCATGACCGTAAAGAGCGGTAAGGTTGACCAGAATGATCCCGGCTTAAAGAATGACGGCGGAAATAGCGGTAATGGAGGTAACGGTGGCAATGGAGGTAACGGCGGCAACGGAGGAAATGGCGGCGGTTCCGATAAGAAGGGACAGGATCTCATAAACGAAATAAAAGAAAATACCTCCGGTAAGAAGGGTGATGACTGGTTATACACCGACGGAAAGAACATCCTGGATAAGGATGGCAAGAAGGTATGGCTTACAGGCCTTAACTGGTTCGGATACAATACAGGTACCAATACCTTTGACGGCCTTTGGAACAGTCAGCTTGCTCCTACTGTAAAGGCTATTGCCGATCATGGATTTAACCTGATAAGAGTACCGATCTCTGCACAGCTTATAAATCAGTGGGCTGCAGGTGAATACCCGAAGGCAAATTACAATAACGCATACAATACCGAGCTTAACAGCATGAACAGTCTGGAGATATTTGATTATTTCCTGGCTCTTGCCGAGCAAAACGGTATTAAGGTAATGCCCGATATCCATTCGGCAGAAACAAATGCATCCGGACACAACGTTAACCTCTGGTATACCGATAAGGTAAAGGTTAATGATTTCTATCATGCACTCGAATGGATGGCTGAGCGTTATAAGAATAATGATACGATCATTGCTTTTGACTTAAAGAATGAGCCTCACGGAAAGCCTTACGAGGGTGACGGAGCGGCTATCTGGAATGATTCGAAGAAAGCAAACAACTGGAAGTATGTGGCAGAGACCGCAGCGGCCAAAATACTTGCTAAAAACCCGAATGTTCTTATAATGGTAGAAGGAATTGAGATTTACCCTATTGACATTAAGAAGAATTCGGATTATAGTTCTACAAACGACAAAGATTATTATTTCAACTGGTGGGGTGGAAACTTAAGAGGTGTTGCTGATTATCCGATCAACCTTGGAAAGTACCAGAATAAGCTGGTTTATTCACCTCATGACTATGGTCCTACCGTATACGAGCAGCCTTGGTTTGAGGGTAAGTATACTTACGATTCCCTTATGAAGGACTGTTGGCATGATAACTGGTTCTTTATCTACGAAAAGAATATCGCGCCGCTTCTTATCGGTGAGTGGGGCGGATTTATGAGAGAGCCGAACCTTACCTGGATGACTTATATGAGACAGCTCATAAAGAAGTATCATCTTAACCATACCTTCTGGTGTCTTAACGCAAACTCCGGTGACACCGGCGGACTGCTGCTGGATGACTTTACCACATGGGATACTGAAAAGTATAACTTTGTAAAAGAAGTACTCTGGCAGGAGGGTGGCAAGTTCGTAGGACTTGACCATGAGATCCCGCTCGGCAAAAACGGTATTACACTTAAGGCGGCTAAAGGTATAAGCTAAAAAGGAGAGCAAAATGAGACTTAATCCTATCATCGTATCATTACTTGATACAGATCTTTACAAATTTAACATGAATCAGGTCATGTTCCATAAGCATCCCGATCTTATCGGTGAATATATGTTTAAGTGCAGGAACAATGATATCGTATTCACTCAGGAAATGTTTGACGAGATAAACGAGCAGATAGATTATCTCTGCACACTTTCATTTTCTAAGGAAGAACTGGATTATCTTCGCTCAATCCGTTTTATCAAGAGGGATTATGTGGAGTTCTTAAGACTCTGGCATCCGATAAGAGATTATGTATATACAGAGCTTAAGGATAACGGAGAGCTTATACTTAAGGTTGACGGACCTCTTTTCTCGGCTATGCAGTTTGAGATATATCTTTTGGAGATTGTAAATGAAGTATATTTCCGTATGAGCTTTGATTATATCAATCTCCGCAGGGCGGCCGAGGAACGCTTAAGCCAGAAGATAGCTGATTTTAACAGCGGAAAATATACCTTCAGTTTTGCTGAGTTCGGCTGCAGAAGAAGATTATCTAGAGAGTGGGAAGATGAAGCCGTAAGAAGACTCTGTACAGAGACAAAGCAGTGCGTAGGTACTTCCAATGTATATCTTGCCATGAAATATAATGTAAAGCCCATAGGTACATTTGCTCATGAGTTTGTACAGATGTACCAGGGTATAGACAGTATCCCCCTTGCATACACCAATCACTATGCTATGCAGGACTGGTATGATGAATATAAGGGTGATAACGGAACAGCTCTTACCGATACGATCACCACCGATCTTTTCCTGATGGACTTTGACCGCTCGATGGTCAACAACTATACCGGTGTACGTCATGACAGCGGGGACCCTTATGAGTGGGGAGAGAAGATCATAGCCCACTATAAGAAATACGGTGTTGACCCTAAGACAAAGGTACTGCTTTTCAGTGACAGTCTTGATTTTGACAGGGCTGAAGCAATATATCAGTACTTTAAGGACAGGACCAAGGTAAGCTTTGGTATCGGAACCTTTGTTTCAAATGATACAAATGAAGATGCGTTGAACATAGTTATCAAACTCCAGTATGTTAACGGAAGGCCTGTAGCTAAGCTTTCAGACTGCCCCGGAAAAGCAATGTGCAGTGACGAAGCATATTTAGAGTATTTAAAGAGTGCCGTACAATTCAGGATAGATCGCGAGAAAGAGATTAAATAAGTAAAGAGTTTATCAGAGTGCCTATGGATTATTTGATTGAACAGAAGCTGGAAAAACTTAACCCGAAATCATTATATGAAAAAAAGAACAGTATCCGGCATATAGTACAGGATATAATACTGTGCGCGCTGACACGCTCAGGGCGGTTAGATAATGCTGCCTTGCATGGGGATCAGGCCCGAAGGATATATTTTGATCCCAACGGTTTTTCCGAGGATCCTGTATTTTCACTCATTGAACCGGATAAGAAGTTCCGTCTGGATACGTGGCTGCCTCTTATTGAAAAGGAACTGGCGGAATATGGCTTTTCTTTTAAGGCAGAAATTAAGGAACGTACCAAGAGGCCGGATATACAGGCAGCAGTAATATCAGGAAATACCAGGGAGCATTTTGCGCTGTGCTATGACGAAACTTCGGAGATCATTTCCGAGACGGATATGATCAAAGTAAAACTGGAAGTAAATACAAACCCGCCGCTTTATGCCGAGTATACAAAGAAAAACTGCACATTCCCCGTTCCGCACGAAGTAAATATGTATGATAAACCGTCATTGTTTGCGGAAAAGATCGGCAATACCATCAACCGTGCATGGAGAAACAGGACAAGGGGATGGGATCTTTATGATTATGCATTCTATGTGTCGCAGGATATCCCGGTCAATCTTGAGCATCTGCGTGATAGACTTCTGTATTTGGAATATGTGGAAGCAAAAGAAGACATGACCATCGAGGAAGTAAGGAATAATCTATGCTTCCGCTTTAAAGAGATTAACTATAAACAGGTTAAGATAGATCTGATTCCTTTTGTTAAAGATCCGGAGTCATTGGACCTGTGGAGTGCTGCATATTTTTGCGATATTACACAAAAATTGCGGGAGTCTTAACAAAGTTGTGAACGCTCCTTAATTATTGCGAATGACTGCTCAAAAATAAACATTAAGGTGTTCAATTGTTAACATTTACGTTAACAATTGGACACCCTTTTTGTTTTTGAGCATGCTAAGATAATAATTGAAAGGAGGATATTTGCTATGAGAAAAAGCAAAAAAATAATTGCTGTAGTTTTATCGTTAGTTTTGGCTTTTTCATTCTCATTTATGGGAAACAAGGCTAAAGCAGCACAGGTATTCTACAACAATACCGAAGGCAGCGACGGGGCTTACACTTATGTGCTGTGGAAGGATTACGGCGAAACAAGCATGACCGTCAACGGTAACGGACAGTTCGAATGCTGGTGGCAGAACATCGGAAACGCTTTATTCCGTGAAGGTGTTAAATTTGACTGCACAAAGAAATACCAGCAGATCGGTAACATTACCATTAATTACGGTGTAGATTATCAGCCCAACGGCAATTCGTATCTGTGTGTATACGGATGGACGAGAAATCCGTTGGTTGAGTACTATATCGTAGAGAGTTGGGGATCCTGGCGTCCACCCGGAGCAAGTTCAAAGGGTACTATCACGGTTGACGGGGGAACCTACGAAGTATACCAGACAACACGTTACAACCAGCCTTCAATCGATGGAGATACTACATTCCAGCAGTACTGGAGCGTAAGAACTTCAAAGCGTACCAGCGGAACCATTACTGTAACAGACCATTTCAAAGCTTGGGAACAGATGGGTATGCAGATGGGTAATCTGTATGAAGCATCCCTTAATATCGAAGGTTACCAGAGCAGCGGCTGGGCAAATGTATACCAGAATACGGTTACAGTAGGTGGAAGCAGCAATTCCGGTAATAACTACAATGGCGGAAATAATTATAACGGCGGAAACAACGGCGGTAATTCAAACGGCGTACAGAACAGTGACGGTTCGGGCAGTTCAGCTCCCGGAACAAATCAAGGTACTGTTTTTGAGTGCGAGAGCATGACAAAGAGCGGTCAGTATACCGGAAATATCAGTTCACCGTTCAGCGGCGTAGCATTATATGCAAATAATGATGCATTATCGACTACCGTTAACTTCTCATCGGGTACTCATGATTTTACACTCCGTGGTGCTTCTGATGGGTCAAATCTTGCTCAGGTAGATCTGGTGATCGGAAATCAGACAAAGGGAACATTCTACTTTGGAGATGCCAATACAGCAGAGTACACGATCAAGAACGTTTCCACAGGAACAGGAAACCAGACAGTAAAACTTGTTGTTACTTCGGATGACGGAACATGGGACGCTTTTGCTGATGCACTTATCATCGGCGGCAGCGGCGTATCCGGCAGCGGAAGCAGCGGCAGTACCGGAGGCAATAACTCAGGCAAT
>JAFZJK010000041.1 GCA_017553965.1 Lachnospiraceae bacterium
TGAACCAGACACCCGATCTTGATGACGCGGAATATATAACTGTTGAAAGCGGAAAAATATATACCATATCTGAAGCCGGCACTTATGTATTTTCCGGGACAGCCACCAATACAACCATAAAGGTCGAGGCTGATAAAGAGGACAAGGTGCAGCTGGTACTTGAGGGCTTAAGCATTACAAATGATGATTTCCCTGCTATATACGTGGTATCGGCAGACAAATGCTTTATAACCATATCCGGCAGCAACAGCCTTAAGGTGACCGGAAACTTCACTGCCGATGGCAGCACCAATACCGATGCGGTGATATATTCAAAGGATGACCTGGTATTAAACGGTACAGGTAAACTGGAGATAGTATCCAATTACGGAAACGGCATATCCGGTAAGGACGATATCAAGATCACAGGAGGAACCTACGATATCAGTTCTGCAAAAGATGCTGTAGAAGCAAATGACTCGATAGCCATATATGACGGTACATTTGTTATATCTACAAGCAAAGACGCATTCCACAGTGAAAATGAGGATGATAACACGACAGGTTGGATATACATCAAGGACGGCTCATTTAACATCATGGCAAAGAGTGATGCAATACAGGCTACCACCTATGTAAAGATAGATGGCGGTGAGTATACCATAAATGCACGTGAAGGAATAGAAGCCACATATGTACAGATAAACGGCGGAAATATCAAGATAACAGCATCCGATGACGGTATAAATGCATCAGCTAAGAGCAGTGTATACTCGGTACCTACCATAGAGTTTAACGGTGGTTATACGGTGATAGACATGGGTGACGGTGATACCGACGGAGTGGATGCAAACGGAAGTATAATCGTAAATGGCGGTACCATAGATGTTACCGCAAAGATGTCATCATTTGACTATGATGTATCAGCTGAGTTTAATGGTGGTACGATCATAGTAAACGGTGAAGAGGTTTCTGAAATACCCCAGTCCATGATGGGCGGCCCAGGCGGTGGCGGCTTCGGTGGAGGAGGCTTCCAAGGTGGAGGAGGCTTCAAGGGCGGTAAAAGATAATTAGATTACAGAATGATAAAAGGACCATATTCCAAACAATATTTGGAGTATGGTCTTTTTGCTGTTTATAATTTATTAAACCTTCACTTGTTGCAAATTGAGAAAAATAGTATAATGATGGTAGCTTTTTAGGAAGGAGAGAAGGATTATGAGTGAGGGTAAAAAGAAAGTAGTTGATAAGATACTGCTTGTCTTATTGTATTATATCGCAATACCTCTGGTGGCCAGCCTTATAGGAATTATCATTGGGTTGGGTATTTTTGCATTTATTACCATACCCTGTACCATAGTCATTATATATAAAAAACTACCTGAAAAGATAAAGGACTGGGATCTGATACGCAGGGTTAACGAGATAGTTGTAATTCTGCTGTTTTTGAATTTTACAGTACTTGTTATCTTAAGCTCCGGAGAACTGGATTCAAAACTGATCCGAGATTATCTGTTTGTGGCAGCACCCCTTTTTCCTGTATGGATAGCCCAACGCTTGGCAGATTTTACTATATTGTGCTTTTTTGTCAGTGTAATAACATATGGTAGTGCTTTTTCTTTAGCGATGGAAGCAACAAAGAAGAAAATTACGATCAAGGTATGGGGACCGGTAGTGCTAATTATAGTTGTATGTGTACCGATCATCGCATACCAGTATATCCATAACAGACCATCGGTAAAGTATGCCGGTCATGGCTTTAACTACATGAACGGTTTTTCCAGTACCGATTTCACCGACTATATGGTAACCGGCAAAAACTCTAAACTTGTGACGCTCGACCATAAGGCTTCATTATGGATAGAAGATGAAAAGGACATGCCGGTCATGGACGGAGCGGAGGCCTGTTATCCTTTATATGCGGCATTGGCAAAGGCTTGCTATAAAGATATAGACAGGATAGAATCTGAGACACTTGATACCACACAAAAAAGGGTGAACGGAAAAATTGTTACATTTACCAATACCGTGGTTGGATTTTCAAGACTTTTGGTACCCGAGGCATATGATAAGGTGGATCTTTTCTTCGGAGCACGTCCTTCAAAGTCACAGCTTCAGGATGCAGAAAATGCCGGCGTAGAACTAGAGATTACACCCATAGGGAAGGAAGCCTTTGTGTTTTTTGTGGAAGATGATAATCCTGTGAATGGTCTTACTTCTGACCAGATACGTGCGATATATCACGGAGATATAACCAACTGGAAGGAAGTGGGTGGTGAAAAGCAGGAGATAGTCGCTTTCCAAAGACCCAACAACTCCGGTTCCCAGACCATGATGCAGTACTTTATGAAGGATGTAACACTAAAAGAGCCAAAGACATATGAAGTAAACAATGCCATGACAGGAGTGGTGCAGGTAGTAGCTGAGTATGCAAATGAGGACGGTGCCATGGGGTATTCGTTCAGGTATTTCCTGGAGGAACTGGTGCAGGAGTCGGGTGTAAAGATGCTGGCGGTAGACGGTGTGTATCCCAGCCTTGATAATATAGAAAACGGTTCGTATCCTCTGACCGTAGACTTAGTACTCATAACCCGTAAGGACGATCCGAATCCATACGTAGCCAAGATGAGAGACTTCATCCTGTCACCGGATGGGCAGTATATCGTAAGACAGACAGGGTATGCAGCACTGCAGACAAAATAGGAGATATTATAATGAAAAATAACATAATAGTGGCCGGAGTGCCGAGAGCCGGGAAAAGTACGGTATCACACCTACTGGCTACAAAATACGGATATCAGCATATAAGTATGGACTCGATAATAGCAGGCTTTGAGAAATGCTTCCCGGAGACGGGAGTAAACACATATCAGGGACTGTCATCCATGGATACACTTCGCGTGATAAGCGGAAAGATGGCTCCGTTTGTACGCGCCATGCTCGATAGTGCGGAATACGACGAGTTTGAACCCGGGATGGTGCTTGATATGTACCAACTCCTGCCGGAAGATTATGAGAAATACTTACGCGGAGCAAACTGCGAGATAGTATATCTCATCACATCGGACGTCACACCAGAGGAACGTTTTCTTATCCAAAAGAAGTATGATACGGAAAAGGATTACACCTTTTATAAATCAGATGAGGAATTACGAGAAGGTGCGGGATATATTGTGGAGCAGAGTTTGCTCATGAAAGAGCAGTGCGAGAAATATCACATACCGTATTATGAGACTGCACATGACCGAGAGCAGGTGATACAGAAAATAATTGGGGATTTGGGACTAAAATGAGCCACTTGTTTTTTATATGATAGTGTGGTTTAATATTATTATAGGCAAACTCAAAGCAATTTGACGACGCAAAGCTTGGAGTCAGTTTAATATGAATTAAAGACTGATAGTTCGGCTGCAACAGTGACTTGTTGCGGCCTTTTTTATTGTGAAAGGAAATGGTGGATGGATAACAAACAGAGGCAAAATCAAAAAGCTGTACTAATTTTATTGATTATTATATTTGTTATTATAGGAATCTTAGTAATTATCAAGTTTCATAAAGAAAGACAAAAGTCAAACTTGTCCAATATCGACATTTTAAATCATTCTGATAATAATACGAGTAACGAACAAGCATATGTTATATTGGATATCGTATGCGGAAACACATATAATATTGATTGTAGAGTATATGTTCGTGAGGGGGGTAAGTATATTCCCTATTTGGTTATAAAAACAGAGAATTATGGTGAAAA
>JAFZJK010000042.1 GCA_017553965.1 Lachnospiraceae bacterium
CGTTTATCAGCTCTTAAGCTCCATCAGCTTCTGCTTTAACTCGCCTTCGATCCTGCCGAGCTCGACTTCGGCTGCCTGACGCTTAGCCTTGCCTTCGCTCTGGATCTTCATAACTTCATCAAGAGTACTGATAAGATTTTCATTTGTAGTCTTAAGAGTCTCAATATCAACTACCGATCTCTCAGCTTCCTTAGCTGTCTCGATAGTAGCCATCTTCAATGTTTCTGCGTTCTTCTTTAAGAGCTCGTTAGTCATGTTGGTAACTGCTGACTGTGCGGCTGTTGCCTGACGTCCGTGCTCGATACCGAGTGCCAGAACCATCTGTGACTTCCAGAGGGGAATGGTATTAACGATGGAGGACTGGATCTTCTCTACCATCAGTGTATCATTGTTCTGGAGCATTCTGGTCTGGGGACCCATCTGTATGGAGATCATACGGGTAAGCTCAAGATCATGAAGCTTTTTCTCAAATCTCTCGCAAAGATTATTGTAATCATTGTAAGCCTGAGCATCTTCCTGTGATCCGGACTCCTCTGCCTTCTTACGGAGCTCCTGAAGCTCACCGGCACGTACCTCTGCAAGTCTCTTCTTACCTGCTATGATGTACATTGTAAGCTCTTTATAATACTTAAGGTTCAGATCGTACATCTGATCAAACAGGGCAATGTCCTTCATAAGTGTTACCTGATGCTGTTCAAGCATCTCAACGATCTTATCAACATTGGCCTCTGCCTTTGTATAATTAGCTTTCATGGTAGCGACATCCCGCTTTTTCTTCTGGAACCATCCAGCAATACCCTTCTTCTCAGGCTCGTCAAGTGTCTTAAGCTGTACAACGAGTGATGAAAGAGTCTCACCGATCTGTCCGAGATCCTTGGTCTTTACACTGTTAAGTGCCGACTCCGAGAATGATGCGATATGCTGCTGAGCTGCAGCACCGTATGTCATAACCATGTTGGAATCCGAAATATCTATCTTGGTAGCAAAATCAGCTACGATAGCCTTTTCCTCTTCGGTAAGCATATCTTCACCAAGCTGTACTACGTTCTCCTGCTGCGCGTTCTGCTGTTGCTGCTCTGCCTCAGGTGTGAGTGTCAGAGTGGGTGCAGCGGGTACAGCTGTTGCCTGTACTGCCTGAACTGCCTGGGGCATATTGGGTGCCTCGATCGCAGAAGGCATTGAAGGTGCGGTTACCGCAGCCGGAGCTGCAGGTGCTGCCATCGCATTAGGTTCAAGTGTTAATGAAGGTATTCCGTTATCCATAAATTATATCCTCCCGATCGTCACATCGACTTAATTCTTAATGTGACATATATTACCATATTTCTTTAAGCTATTATAGTATTGCTTTTCTTAAATAGACCTTAAATCTTCTTATTATAATGCAAATTATATGATCTTATTTTACTTCATGGATGAAATGGGATCATCCTTAAGACCTTCCTGCGCAAGCATGCCTTCCATTACCTTTATCTCGGCTGAAATGTCAAGCGCATCGTCTGCATAGAGAGCATCGAGCTGTTTGTCAAATGCTGCAAGGCTTGTATCCATCATTTCCTCAACCTTACCCTTGGTACCGTCGATGTTCATACCTGATATTCCGGTCTCATCCATTCTGTCATATGCGTTAAGCAGCTTCAGAGTGGTGGGCAGATAGTAGTTGAAGAACTTTCTTACCTGACTCTTCTTGGAAGGGTTCTCTACGATGAAGTTTACTATCTTGGTGGTTACATCCTCCAGATGAACTATCTGAGCGGATACCTTTTCGTCCTCGATAGCCTTGTTCAGTCGTCTCATCTCCGAGATGGCCTTTTCTTCTTCGTCGAGTAATGTATCTATTGCCTGGTCTCCCGTTCTCGGTCTCTTTGCTACCTCAGGTTCAGGCTTCTTTTCTTCCTTTTTAACCTCTTCGGGAGCAGGTGTAGGTTTAGCCGATGTATCCTCAAGCTCTACCAGTTTCTTCGGCCAGAACATTTTACTGATAGCCCAGCCGCAGAAAGAAGATATCCCTGCCAGCACCATGCCTGAAGCCGTAGCGGGGAACACAAGCACTCCGCCAACAAAAGCTGCAGCTGCCACATATATCGGTCCTGCCGAGCTCCAGGGGCTTTTTTTAAACGTCTTAGCCATGTTAACTGTTACTCCTTACTTAACTTATCTCTTTAAGGTTACTTCGCCGTCATCGGTTACTTTAAGTACATATTCATCCGAGATATACCACTTGATAACGGTATCGCCCTTCTTTTCGATAATCTCGTACTTGTAGCCTTCTCTGTCGACTTTTGCCTCAACCTTCTTCCAGCCCATACGCTCTTCCTGAATGCTGAGAGCCGAATCCTTCATGGCGAAATCCTTGATGCTGAATCTTTCTCCGCCGCCCTCGTATGTATCAACAAGCGATGTGTATGAAGAATACTTTTCGGTAAGCTTTATTACTCTGCCCGCATAATCAAACTCGGGCTTGGTAGGTTTTATATTGCTTAATGTAGCAAGTGCCTTAATCATTGACTGCTCAACATCAACCTGAGCCTGATAGTAGTACTCAAAGTTCTTTGATCTAGTATATCTATCTTCAGCATCTTTGAAAACATTACAATTACTAAACACCTCAGCAGCCTCAGCATACTTAACTGAAGCAGCTTTAACGTCCGATCTCTTGGCGAGCTCTTTTGCTTCTTCATAAAGCTTATCTGCTTCATTATAGTATACACTTTTTATTACATCTCGTAATTGCCCGTTCAATTTATTATAGTTCTCTAAACTATACTTGGGTGCCGGATCTGTAAGACCGATGTTATACATGATATTCTTGATCGATGACTCGATCTTTGCCCAGTTGGTATATACAAAGAAACCAAGTACCGCAACTATCGCAAG
>JAFZJK010000043.1 GCA_017553965.1 Lachnospiraceae bacterium
AACACATATTATCATGCTATTCTCCACAAATCCCAATTTGCCATCGTCTATAAAACTGAAAGATAATACTAACTAATTATAACATAACTCTTGACATAGTCAATGAAATAATATATAGTCAAAACGAGCTGAACAATGAATTTTACCATTATACAGCTCGCTAATTATCTTAGGAGATATAATTTACAGAAAATCTTTCACACACTCTCGTTATAAACATATGAATTTGTATTACAGATTATTTCTTCTTAGCAGCCTTCTTAGCGGGCTTGGTGTTAACCTTGTCCTTAAGAGCCTTGCCAGCCTTGAATGAAGGTACTGTGCAAGCTGCGATCTTAACTGCCTCACCTGTACGAGGGTTCTTGCCTGTACAAGCCTTACGCTCTGATGTTCCGAATGTACCAAAGCCGATTAACTGAACTTTGTCCTTGCCCTGTAAAGCTGTTCCGATTACATCAAATACTGCGTCGATAGCTGCTGCTGAATCCTTCTTTGTAAGAGCTGTCTTCTCTGCTACTGCTGCGATTAAATCTGTCTTATTCATGGAAATCTCCTTTCATCGTCGGTATACCGAATGAAAACAAATTTTCATTCGGTTATCTGTGCCGTTAAAAGATTCGGCATAGATTTGCAAACATGCCTATCGGCATGTTGCCTTGTATACCTATGAAAATAGGTTAGCACTTTACCCCCGTAATGTCAAGGAAATTCGGGCGTTTTGAGACTTTTTTATTCAGTTTTTTCAGCTTTTTGGGACTTTTTAGGCTTTTCTA
This sequence comes from Lachnospiraceae bacterium, assembly GCA_017553965.1. The sequence continues at coordinate 774 of JAFZJK010000043.1, forward strand.
CCTTTGTAGTCTCCGATTTTCCCTCAGTCTTAGTTTTCTTTTCAACCTTATCTGCCTTGGTTACCTTTTCTGTCTTTTCAATTTTCTTTGTTTTCTTATCCGCCTTAACTTCTTTCTTGGCCTCTTTTTCCTCTACCTTTGTTTCCTTTTTATCAGTCTTGACCTTTGTAGCAGTCTTAGCCTTTTTCTCTGCTTTCTCCGCTACCTTGGTATCCTTCTTATCCTCTTTAGTCTCTTTCTTAGTAACCTTCTTTTCGGTCTTGACAGCCTTCTTCTCAGCCTTCTCTACCGGTATGGATACCTTTGTTTTCTTTGCAGCCTTGTTTTTGGTCTTCTTTCCAACAAATACCAGGTCGAATTCTTCGAGTCTTGATACATTGCGGAGTGCCTCAACATTCTCTGCAGCGACTTCTTCAATAACCTTTTTCTTGCCCTCAGCAATGGCTATGATCTCCTCGCCGGTACATCTGATACGAAGGTCATGGTCAAAATACTCATAGGGCTGAACATCTACCTTGCCATCCTTAACCTCGATGTAGAAAGCGCCCTCGCCTTCACCATAAACATCAACCTGCACTGCAAGGTGTCCCTTGACACCTGATGCGTCAACCTTTGCCAAAGCCTTCTTAACTTTCTCAACAATCTTCTCGTAAGTCATTTTTTCTTTACCTCCCTTGCTCTTCTTGCTTACTTTCTTAGGTTTCTCATACAACGGTTTCCGATAATCTATCTCCATATCGAGATCATTCTCGATAGCGGTATCATTAAAGAGCTCTCCCTTCTGTCAAATAGATTTTAGCTTTTACATGCAGGCACAACCTTCCTCATAAAACCATTCTGAAAGTCCAGTTTCTGAAAGATTTTGCATTGTATTCCATCTTTTCTTCTTTATTAACAAAAGACTCTATGAGAACCTTTAATGCCTCAGTTTCATATGAGCTGCCACTATATAGATCTTCATTCTCTTGATTTTAAGAAAGCAGTGCTTATCACGGAAAAAATCAAATAGGTAATAAGCGTTCCAAAGCACACATCCGAAAGGAAATGGTTTGTCATATGTATCCTGTTATAGCCGTAAATCATAACGAAAACTACGGCAACCACAAAACAGATCATGTTTTTGGCATTTGAGCGCTTCTTCAACACATCTGCCAACATTGGCAGAGAAAACATCATACTTGCTATGGTCATATTACCGCTTGGCCAACTTTTGAAATTATCATTTGATCCGGCCAGGTAAGGAACCATATCCCACCAGTTACGAAATCCTGCTGCAGGATCTTCAAGTGTGATCAGGTACTTATACCGAGGCCTTGACGCCACCTGTTTCAGCCATAAGTTGGTATTGTCAGCAAGAATACCGGCAATGAGTATGGCTGCTCCTGTCATGATCAGTTTACCGGTATCCGCATCGTCAAAAATCCGGTAGCAGACAAAAGGTACCCATGCATATAGGACCACCCAGAATGCCCAGCTTAAGAAAGATAATGCCATAGACGATTCACCTGCTGTATAGCCAAACAGTTCTCTCACCTTCGAACCGTTATAGTTGTTACTGTAATAAACTGCCATGAAATATGAAATTACCAGGACCACCCACGCAAGCATTCTATATCTGCTTCCCTTTTTCATAAGCCCCTTGAAAATACACATACCTGCCGCAGGATATAGGCAATATGAAAAATACGATCCATATGTGGCAAAAAAAGCTCCGATATCCGTCTTATTTGCCAAAGCGACATTTATATCAAAGTCAAAAAAGGATCCAATAATTATGCCTAGCGCACATACTGCTATCACAATGCAAAAGTATATTTTGGGTACTGCCATTATGTTTTTCTTGTTCATCCTATTTAAACCTTTCCGCTATTAATGTTAAAGTCATCGATTATCAGTATTAAAATGGAACTTTTTTCACAGCCCCATTTTCTAACATTTTCTCAACCATTCAACTCCTTAAAGCTCGAGGCGTTGGACTTGTATAATTTTTTGAACACGTTATAATTATGATCATATGTTTTCTTATTATCGGAATTGGGGATATAATTGTTCACCGGCTTTACGAGTTGCTTCGATAACTCCAATACATCCACGCCCATAATTCCTGCAGCGACAACAAGTGCCGCGCCGATGGCCCCGACCTCCTGGGTATTGCTTACGGTCTCAATCGTTCTTCCCGTGATATCTGCA
>JAFZJK010000003.1 GCA_017553965.1 Lachnospiraceae bacterium
AACAAAGGAGATGTCAAAAATGGCAAAAGAGATCAAGAACGGTACAGACGCAAGAACAGCCCTTTGTGCCGGTGTTAATAAATTAGCAGATACAGTTAAGGTTACATTAGGACCTAAAGGAAGAAACGTTATCCTTGATAAGTCTTACGGTTCACCCCTTATCACAAACGACGGTGTTACAATCGCAAAAGAGATCGAGCTTGAGGATTCATTCGAGAACATGGGTGCTCAGATCGTTAAGGAAGTAGCTACCAAGACAAACGATGTAGCAGGTGACGGAACCACTACAGCTACAGTACTTGCACAGGCTATGATCAATGAGGGCGTTAAGAACTTGGCAGCAGGCGCTAACCCCATCATTCTTCGTAACGGTATGCAGAAGGCTTGTGATGCAGCAGTTGCAGCAATCCTTAAGTATTCGGCAAAGGTTAACGGCAAGGAGCAGATCGCTAAGGTTGCAGCTATTTCGGCAGGCGACGAGAAGGTTGGCGAGATGGTAGCTGATGCTATGGATAAGGTATCTAAGGACGGCGTTATCACTATCGAAGAGTCAAAGACCATGCAGACAGAACTTGACCTTGTAGAAGGTATGCAGTTTGACAAGGGTTATGTATCAGCTTACATGGCTACAGATATGGACAAGATGGAAGCAGTACTTGATGATCCTATGATCCTTATCACAGATAAGAAGATCAGCAATATCCAGGATATCCTTCCTATACTTGAAGAGATCATGAAGAGCGGCAGAAAGCTTCTCATCATCGCTGAGGATGTTGAGGGCGAGGCTCTTTCAACACTCGTACTTAACAAGCTTCGTGGCGTATTCACAGTAGTAGCTGTTAAGGCTCCCGGATACGGCGACAGACGTAAGGCTATGCTCCAGGATATCGCAATCCTTACAGGTGGTACAGTTATCACAGAAGAGCTCGGCTTAGAGCTTAAGGATACCACAATGGATCAGCTCGGACGCGCTAAGTCGGTTAAGGTTCAGAAGGAAAACACCATCATCGTTGACGGTGCAGGAGATGCAGGCGAGATCAAGGCTCGTATCGCTCAGATCCGTGCTCAGATCGCTGAGACCACTTCTGATTTCGATAAGGAAAAGCTTCAGGAGCGTCTTGCAAAGCTTGCAGGCGGCGTAGCAGTTATCCGTGTAGGTGCAGCTACAGAAGCTGAAATGAAGGAAAAGAAGCTCCGTATGGAGGATGCTCTCAATGCTACACGTGCAGCAGTTGAGGAAGGTATCATCGCAGGCGGCGGATCAACATATATCCATGCAGCAGCTGAGGCAGCTAAGAAGGTTGCTAAGCTCGAAGGCGACGAGAAGACAGGTGCTCAGATCGTACTTAAGGCTCTTGAGGCTCCTCTTTACACCATCGCTTACAATGCAGGTGTTGAGGGTTCGGTAGTAGTTAACAAGGTTAAGGAAGCTAAGGCAGGTATCGGCTACAACGCACTTGATGACAAGTATGTTAACATGGTAGCAGCAGGTATCCTTGATCCTACAAAGGTTGCTCGTTCAGCTCTTCAGAATGCAACAAGCGTAGCATCCACATTCCTTACCACAGAGGCAGCAGTTGCAACTATCAAAGAGCCTACACCCGCTCCGGCAATGCCTCAGGGAGCAGGCATGTATTAAAAAGCAAAGTTAGAAGGAGACTCACATGACAGGTTCTTACACGGAAGCATCCGTAAAACGTAAAGCAGACGTATCCGGATATCTGGCAAAGATCGGCATGATATTTCTTATAGGATTATTGTTTGCATTCGGTCTTTTGACCGGACAGCAGATATTGGCGGTCTTAGCTATAGGCTTAGGCTGCTTTGGATGGTTTTATCTATTTCCGAAGCTTAATGCCGAATACGAGTACATCTACTGCGATGGCCAGATCGATTTTGACAGGATTAACGGCGGTGAAAGCCGTAAGACGGTACTGCGTATAGACCTTGACAGTGTTGAGATCATGGCTCCGGAAACATCGCATGAGCTTGATAAGTATCAGAACTCCAGTCTGAAGTTAAGAGATTTTTCATCACATGATAAAGCGGCTAAGAAATACTGCATTATAACAAGTGATGAAGCCAATCGTTTAAAGATACTGTTTGAGCCGTCAGAAAAGATGATAGAGCTTGCAAAACAAAAGTCTCCGAGAAAAGTATTTACAGAATAATATTAAACTTAGGGCTGTCCCAAACGGACAGCCCTTTTTTATGTCAAAATCATTTATTTAATGCCAGACTTTTAAAAATACCTGTTTAACAGCTTGTGAAGTTTGACAAAATTCCAAAAATGAGGTATTATTAACATACGTATGCGTTGCTTTACTATTTCGATTTAGATGCGGACCGGCCATACCGGTACGACTTGCAGCCGTCATGGTAAATAGACAATAAAACGTAATGAAAGTAAGGATAGATATGACAAAAAAAGAGTGGAGAAAAAAGAGGATGAAAAAGCGGATGGCGGTTATCATAGCCACCTTCCTGGTGCTGGCCAGCCTGACGTTTATCATTATCTTTCTTATAGGCGAACTGAAAAAATCGGTAGGCGTAAGTATAAAGGATGACAGCCTGTACTTAAGCGTTAACGGAGTAACCCGTACCGGAGAAAAAGCACCGTTAGTCGGTATCATCGTGGTGCAAAAGAGTACGCAAAAAGGGCTTACGGCCTTGGAGCTTCGAAACAGGTACGAGCGTGCCGAACTGCTTAATCCTTTGCTTAAGGGCGACGATGTTATAGAAACCGGTGCACATTATGCCATAGGTACCGACGGGGCATGTATCGAGATGATACCCTTAACGGAAAAGGCACCCGGTGGAGAAAACAAGATAATAGTTGTGTACAGTCCCGATGAAAACGGAGAGCTGACCGAAAAAGAACAAGCTACCCTCAATGACCTTATAGAGGAGCTTAAGGACGAATACTCCATAGGAGACGGAAACGTCATAAGTTAAAGAGTAATAACCGCGTTTCGCGGCATAACATATAGTATCCGGAGGGAGACATGGAAGAAAGTAAATTTAGAGAAATTATGCTCACATACGATCAGGAAGAAGTAATGGAAAAAGTATGCAGCATGAATGAAAAAGATAAGGCAAGGATCCTTAAACAGTGTGATTTTCTGGATTTTTCATTCCTTAAGGCATTAAAGACAGGTGATAAAGCTCGCGGAAAGATCGAGCCCATCACTACATTGAAGCTCAGTGAGATAGCATTAAAGAAGGATGAATACGAAAGAATAGGTGTAGAGGCTATCAAGCAGGGTAAGATCGGCGCACTGGTACTTGCAGGTGGAATGGGTACAAGACTTGGAAGCAACCATGCAAAGGGCATGTTTGATATAGGCATCAACAAGCCTGTGTATATTTTCCAGAGAATGTTTGAAAACATGATGGATGTGGTTAATCAGACCGGTGCATGGATACCGCTCTTTATTATGACCAATATCATGAATGACAGAGAGATCAAGGAGTTCCTTATCGAGCATAAGTGCTTCGGATACAATCCCCAGTACATTAAATTCTTTGTACAGGATATGTCCCCTTGTGTTGACTATAACGGGAAGATCCTGTTTGCAAAGCCCGATGAGTTCGCTATGTCACCCAACGGAAACGGCGGATTCTATTCATCCATGATGAATGCGGGACTTGATAAGTACTGTAAGGATAACGGTATAGAATATATCAATGTATTTGCGATAGATAACGTACTCCAGAGGATCGCAGATCCGGTATTTATCGGAGCTACCATCGAGAGTGGCTGTGCTACCGGCGCTAAGGTAGTAAAGAAAGCAGATCCCGGTGAGAAGGTTGGTTCCATATGCTTAGAGGACGGTATGCCTTCCGTAGTTGAGTACTATGAGATGACAGAAGAACTCATGCAGGCAAAGGACGCTGACGGCGAGCCCGCTTACGAGTACGGAGTAATACTTAACTATCTGTTCAGAGTTAAAGAGATGGACGGTATAGTAAGAAATGAGATGCCTGTGCATGTAGTAAAGAAGAAGGTGCCTTACTTAGCTGAGGATCCCAATTCACCTACAGGCTATGTTACGGTCAATCCCGATGCTCCCAACGCTTATAAACTTGAGACTTTGAGCCTTGATTTTGTACAGATGATGGGAAGCTGCCTGCCTTTTGAGGTAGTAAGAGAGTGGGAATTTGCTCCCATAAAGAATGCCATGGGTATTGATTCTGTGGACAGTGCCAGAAGGATGCTCTTAGCAGCAGGCTACGAACTGTAAGATAAAAAATCATCCCAAACGAGGTAAAGGACAATGGTCAATACTTCGTTCGGGATGAAAAGAAGTCTGATATAAAGCGGATTAATTTCTGCCGCAGCAGAACTTATATTTCTTACCTGAACCACAGGGACAGGGATCGTTACGTCCGGGCTTTTTCTCAACGTGCACGGTACCTGATGCTTTCTGTGCCTTGTAGAGCTCCTTGCGGCGCTCCTCGGTAAGGATGGAGTTCCACTCGGTAAGACCGTAAAGCCAGTCAGCTTTTGCAGCTACCATGTTGTAGTAAAGCTTCTCGGGGTCGTAATCAAGGCTGACCTCGGTGTCGGCAGTCATCTCCTCGATAGGATTGGGAGTCTTAAGACTGTCATTGATACCGTCAAGGAAACCGGTCATGATGGAGATATCGGTGCCGAACTTCTCGGCAAGACCGCTGACGGTGCCGGTTACGGGTGTTCCGTTTTGTGAAAGGATCTGTGCGTATATGCCCTTTTCAATAGTGAAGTAGTTTTTCCAGAAAAGGTTTGCATCATAATCGTTACGTTCTTTTTCGTAGGCTTCATTACGCCAGTCAGATAATAAACTCATAGAGTACTCCTTATATGTATTTTTAGATTGCATTTGATTATACAATCTTTTTTGAAATTTTGCAACCGGATAAATTTGGGGTTTAAATGGACGGATATTTAACAGTAAGACAACAGTATATTGCAGAGCTTACCGAGAAAAAATCAAGGTTTATCGCTACCATCAGAAAGGTGGAGAACGAGGATGAAGCCTTGGGCTTTATCACGGAGATGAAAAAGAAATACTGGGATGCCAGACATAATTGTTCGGCATATATAATCCTGGAAGAAAAAAGCGATGCATCCGGTGAGAAAAAGGTATTTAAGGATATAGAAAAATGCAGCGACGACGGGGAACCGTCCAAGACTGCGGGTGCTCCGATACTTGATGTAATACGGGGTGCCGGAATGAAAAATACAGCCATAGTGGTAACCCGTTATTTCGGAGGCGTGCTGCTCGGTACGGGCGGACTGGTAAGAGCATATTCCGGAGCGGCTGCACTGGCTGTGGAGGGTGCCGATAAAGCACAGATGAAGCTGTTAAACAAGGTGAGCGTTCAGACCGATTATAACAGCTACGGAAAGCTGAGCTATCTGGCATCCGAAGGAAATCTGATCATCAAGGAAACAGACTTTGCCGAAAATGTGACAGTTACACTCCTGTGCGACGATGTGGGATACGGGAGATTAAGATCGCAGATGGCAGAGATAACTGCAGGAAAATGCAAAGTAGAACTGCTTGAAAACAGCTACTTTTTAGTGGAGAACTGATATGGATTACAGCAGAGACGGATTAGGATTAAAGAGAAAAGAATTAAAATCTGTGTCCAGACGTATGTACAGCAAGATAATGGTCAATGTATTCCGTGTGGCGGTAATAGCTATCGTAATAGTAGCCATACTCGGTACGGTAGCCGGATTCGGAGCCTTCAGGGGTATACTTGACACTACGCCTTCCATAGAGATAGCGATGCTGGAGGTTAAGGGCTATACATCGACATCACTCTATTCGGACGGCTCGGTGGCACAGAACTTCGCGGGTGCTTCCGCTAACAGAATACTGATCTCTATGGATCAGGTACCCGACAGTGTCAGAAAAGCCTTCATGGCAGCGGAGGATCACCGTTTTTATGAGCACTCCGGTATCGATATAAGAACGGTATTCCGTTCCGGATTCTCTCTTTTCAGAGAGGGTGCGAACCCCGGTGGATCGACCTTTACACAGCAGCTGATCAAGAATCAGATATTCGACGGTGGTAATGAGACATATTTTGTCGATAAGATACAGAGAAAGATCCAGGAGCAGTATCTGGCTATCCACCTTGAGAATAAGCTCTCAAAGGATACAATATTTGAGTATTACCTTAACATGGTCAACCTCGGTAACGGAACATACGGTATCGAGACGGCGTCTCTCGGCTATTTTGGAAAATCGGTATCTGAGCTTAATATTTCCGAAGCAGCAGTACTGGCAGCAATACCGCTTTCACCTACCAGAATGAACCCTATAACCCATCCTGAAGAGAATGCGGTAAGACGTGAGAGTACCTTAAGAAACATGCTCGAATACGGCTTCTGTACACAGGAAGAGTTTGATGAAGCTATGGCGGATGATGTATATACACGTATAGCACTCGCCAGCAACAATAATGAGAAGGTTGAGATCGGTCAGTATTCATACTTTACCGATGCCATGCTTACAGAGCTTTATAAAGACCTTCAGGAAAGACTCGGATACACCTACGAGGAAGCAAAGCATCTTGTTTTCTACGGAGGAATTACGATCTATACCACACAGGATCCCCAGATACAGGGCATCATGGACAGGTATTACCAGGATGAGAGCAACTTCCCCAAGTTCGGTTTTGGCAGCAGTGAGGGTTCTTGTTATGAGCTTACATATGCCGTATCCGTACAAAAGGGTGACGGTACCTTGGTACATTACCAGATGCATCATCTGATGGATTACTTTAAGGATTTTGATGATAAGCAGGGCCTTTATTATCATGAGGACGGAGTTAAGAAGGGTATAGACGAGCTTTTCCTTGATCCCGACGATATGGATGCGAAGGTGGCAGAGTTTGAAGCTTCCATAGTTGACGAAGAAGCCGGAGACAAGATCATCGCGGTTAATTACGTTAAAACTCCCCAGCCCCAGTCAGCTATGACCATCATCGAGCAATCTACAGGTAAGGTAGTGGCTATATACGGCGGAAGAGGAGAGAAAAAGGGAAGTCTTACACTTAACCGTGCTTACGGTAGTACCCGTGCGGTTGGTTCTACATTTAAGGTTCTGGCATCCTTCCTGCCCGCACTTGACGCAGGCGGACTTACACTTGCTTCTGTTCAGGATGACTCACCTTTCTTCTATCCCAACGGCGGAAAAGAAGTTATAAACTGGTACAGCACAGGCTTCAGAGGTCTGCAGCCTTTAAGAAAAGGTATCTCAAACTCACTGAATATCGTAGCGGTTAAAACCCTGGAACAGATAGGTGCACCTCTCGGTTTTGAATATCTTCAGAAATTAGGCTTCTCCACACTGGTTAAATACAGGGTGGATCCGAATACAGGAAAGACTTATTCAGATGTTAACTTAGCTATCGCACTCGGCGGTCTGACAGACGGTGTTACAAATACAGAGCTTACCGCAGCATATGCATCGATAGCTAACGGCGGACTTTACAATAAGCCCATATTCTACACAAAGGTTGTGGATCATGAAGGAAACGTGATCTTAAGCAACAACGTAGAGCCCAAGCAGGTTATGAAGACATCTACAGCATGGCTTCTTACAGATGCAATGCATGATACCACCACAGTCGGTACAGGTACCAGACTTGCATTCAGAAATTACAAGATGCCTGTAGCCGGAAAAACCGGTACCGCAAGTAAGAACAGCGACCTTTGGTTCGTAGGCTATACTCCTTACTATACATGTGCTGTATGGACAGGTTTCGATCATCAGTTTAACCAGAAAAACAAGTCATACCAGCAGGATCTGTGGCGCAATATCATGGAAGAAGTACACGCCACAAAGCAGCTTGAGTATAAGGAATGGGAAAAGCCCGATTCAATCGTTTCGGCAACCATATGTACCAAGTGCGGAAACCTTGCGGTATACGGACTTTGTGATGAAGCTGAAGGCGGATCGTGTATTAAGACCGAGTACTTTGCAAAGGGTACGGTACCTACCAGGAAATGTACTTGTCACGTAAGGGTTACCGTATGCAGTAAGTCGGGATTACCGGCAGGACCTTACTGTCCCGATGACTGTAAGGTTTCGGCAGTACTTCTGTTAAAGAATGAAGATCCTTCCAAGTATGAAGGCACTAAGTACGAATACGGATATTCCACATGGGATACACCGTATGTATATAATTCCGAAAAGATATGTGATAAACATACCGCCAAGGGCGAAGTCGGAGGCGGCGGAGGAGGCGACGGAGAGCTGTTTGGAGATGCTAACCAGATCGGCGCGGAAGACGAAGTATATGACGATGAATAAAGAAGTATAAAGAAATGGCGTCACCTAAGAGGTGACGCCGTTTTGCTTATTAAACCGGACGGTTAATATGAATATTGAGACTGAATTCTTTAGTCTTTAGGTTTAAATATTCTTATAAAGTGGATCATGATCGGCACGAATATCGTAGCGGCCATGGCACCTAAAAAGATGCCGAAGGCATTGTCCCAGTCACTTAACGAGGCAACAAGCGAAAGGATATAGAGCCCTGCGATAAGTATGATGCCGAATATGGCGAATATCCTTAAAAAAGGAGAGGTAGTACTTTCGTTCTTTTTCTCTTCAGTATTTTTGTTGGGTTCTGACATTTTAGCTCCTTGAAAGTATCAAGGTTTATCACATAAAGCGATAAACCTTGAGGTGTTATCAGTATGCGGATAACAGGACTTGAACCTGCACGCTCGCGCACCAGAACCTAAATCTGGCGTGTCTGCCAATTCCACCATATCCGCGGATCGATGATAGAAACCCTCCACATTGTTCCGGGTTTCCTTTGATTGACCGCGCCAAGCATCGCGCGGACCGACTGTCAAACGCTGCTGACGCAACATTCGACATTCATCATAGCATCTTTCCGTCAAAAAGTCAAATCGATTGACAAAACAATTTTTTTAATCTATTATGAGTGTCGGAGGCATGTTACGAAATATGGAAAATATATTTTATGAAGGTATAAGGATAAAAAGACGGCGTAGGAAAAAAGGCCCCGTAATACTCCTTCTGCTTCTGGCCGCCGTACTGATCGGATTCGGCGGGTATAAGATATCCCAAAAGCTCCTTACAAAAGAGAAAGAGGAAAAGGAAAACGACTTCGAAGTAGTGTATGTGGATAACGCGATCGAGGCTGCTTCATGGGATGCGGCTGACGCCAATTCGGGAACTTCGGATTCCGGTGACGGTGTATATAAGCTTTGGACGGAACCGAAGCCGACGGATGCAGCTGTAACACAGGCTCCCGACTATGATGAAGAGGTCTGGATGGCCGATTTTGTTGATACCAGAGAAAGAGTAGACGCTAAGGGTATATATGTTTCCTCCGCATATATCAATAAAAAACTGAATGATGCTATAGACCTGATAGATTCCACCGAGCTTAATGCCATAGTCATAGATATAAAGAGTGACGGCGGCTACATAACCTACAGGATGGACCACCCGCTGGCAAAGGAGATCGGAGCCTGCACATCCACTATAGGTGATATTGATGCCACCATTAAAAAGCTTAAGGATCACGGCATCTATACCATAGCTCGTATCGTTTCGCTAAAGGATCCCGTACTTGCTGAAAAAAGAAAGGATCTGGCATTAAAGAATAAGGACGGTTCGATATTCCGTGATTCCTCGGGACTTGCATGGGTTAACCCCTATGAGGACGAGGTATGGGAGTATCTATTAGAGATATGTAAGCAGTGTGTAAACGTGGGCTTTGACGAGGTCAACCTCGACTATATCCGTTTTGCTACAGATAAGGGTATGTCCAATGTTGATTTCGGTCCCAAGGCCGAGGAAATGACCCGTATTGAAGTTATCACCGAGGGCATAAGAAAGATCTGTGAGGTCATAAAGCCTATGGGAGCCTTTGTTTCCTGCGATGTATACGGTGCCATAATCTCAAGCTCGACGGATGCACGTATCGTAGGACAGAGCTATTTCAATATGGCAAAATATCTGGATTATATCTGCCCCATGGTATATCCTTCCCACTACGGAAACGGATACTACGGGCTTGACTATCCCGATACACATCCTTACGAACTGGTATACCATGCACTCATGGATTCACAGAAGGTACTTTATATGATCGACCCGGCTGAGAACAAGGCTATAGTACGTCCATGGCTGCAGGATTTCACAGCTACATGGGTTTCACATCATTTGACTTACGGAAAAGAAGAAGTACGCGCACAGATAAAAGGTGTATATGATGCCGGCTATTCCGAGTGGCTTTTATGGAATGCGGGAGTATCCTACACGGCATCAGCACTGGAAAAAGAGTAATAAAATGGACCTATTTACATTCATGGAACAAAAGAATAAGAAGGGTGAATCACCTCTGGCTTCACGTATGCGTCCGTCCACTTTGGACGAGGTGGTAGGTCAGGAGCACATAATAGGTAAGGATAAGCTGCTCTACCGCGCCATACAGGCAGACCGTATAAGTTCCGTTATCTTTTACGGGCCTCCCGGCACCGGAAAAACTACGCTGGCAAAGGTCATCGCTTCTACCACAAAGTCTGATTTCAGGCAGATAAATGCTACATCAGCCGGTAAAAAGGACATGGAAGATGTAGTCGAGGAAGCCAAGAAAAACCTGGGCGGATTCGGTAAACGCACCATCCTTTTTATAGATGAGATACACCGTTTTAACAAGAGCCAGCAGGATTACCTGCTCCCGTTTGTTGAAGACGGTACCATAATCCTCATCGGTGCCACTACGGAGAATCCTTATTTTGAGGTAAACGGGGCGTTGCTTTCGCGCTCCCACATATTTGAACTCAAACCGTTAAGTACGGAAGATATTAAAAAGCTTCTGCTAAGAGCCGTTAACGATACCGAAAAGGGCATGGGCTCATTCAAGGCAAAGATAGATGACAATGCGCTTGAGTTTTTAAGCGAGATGGCAAACGGTGACGCCCGTACGGCACTTAATGCCATAGAGCTCGGTGTACTGACTACGGAAAGAAAAGAGGACGGCTACATACATATCGACCTCGATACAGCATCCGAGTGCATCCAGAAAAGAGTATTAAAGTACGACAAAGACGGCGATAACCATTACGATACGATATCCGCATTTATCAAGAGTATGCGTGGGTCGGATCCGGATGCGGCAATTTACTATCTGGCTCGAATGCTGCTCGCAGGCGAGGATATCAAGTTCATAGCCAGACGTATAGTTATATGTGCTTCGGAAGACGTATCAAATGCAGACCCGATGGCACTGGTGGTTGCCAATGCTGCGGCAGAATCCGTAGAACGCATAGGTATGCCCGAATCCCGCATAATACTTGCCCAGGCGGCAGCATATGTGGCATGCGCTCCCAAGAGTAATTCCAGCATCTGTGCCATAGATGAATGCATGGAAGTTGTTAAGAACGAGCATATTAACACCATACCTCCCCACCTGCAGGACGCCCATTATAAAGGCTCTGCAAAGCTTAACAGGGGTATAGGTTACAAGTATTCCCACAGCTATAAAAACCACTACTGTAAACAGCAGTACCTTCCCGACGAGTTGGTCGGAAGGAGTTTTTACAAGCTTTCTGAAATGGGATACGAGAAGAAGTTAAAAGAGTACATGGAAAAAATAAAGAATGAAGCTGAATGAAAAAAGTGTCAAAGGAAATCCCTTTGACACTTTTGTTTTTAAGCGGATAACGGGAGTCGGACCCGCCTCCTAAGCTTGGGAAGCTCATGTACTACCGATGTACTATATCCGCATATTGTCCCGCTTTTTCAAGCGGGGTTATTATTTTGACAAAGAAAAGTATACATGATTTTTGCTTAAAAAGCAACAAAAAGTTTAAAACCCTTCTACGGGAATATCGAAGTAGTGATCTGCGATCTCGTGCATCTCATTATCGTCATCCATGTAGTAATCAACATAGAAGAGAGTGAGAGTCTTGGGATCTTCGGGTATCTGGAAGACAACCTTTGCATTTGTTACCGCATTAGCCTTTACGGTAAAGAATTCATCAGCCACATCACCGGATAAAAGCCTGTATGAGGCGTCATATCCGCCGGACCATACCATGGTAAAATCATAGTAGTAGAGGTTGAGGTCTGAATCGTATATATCGGTGCTGTCACATGTGATATCAAGAGTAAGGAATTTCATACCTTCGGGAGCTACTTCGTCCCCGTAAGTATCGGAGATCTCCGCACTGTTGATAGTCATATCAAAAAACAGTGTTTCGGCAACTTTGCTGGTCTGATGATATATCTGCTGAGGTCCGTCTGTGGGTTCTCCCTTATATTCTGAAAGGTCCTCGGGATATGTGATATCGGATATGGTGGCTGCATCAATCTGTCTGATAAAGCTGCGGGATGCATGTGAGTAGAGGAGGTCTCCGCCGCTTGCCATATGTATTCCGACTACTTCGCCGTACTTGTTGATAACGGGTCCGCCGCTTGCACCTGTGGTTCCGTACTTGGGGTCTAACTTGTAGGTTATAGCATAATCCTGATCAAGGAATGCAGTACATTCGTATACGCAGTTCTCATGTACATCATCTGTATCCCAGAGGTTTGCGAGCAGATAAAGCTTATCGCCTGTGGTAACCGTATCCTCTGCAAGAGGAAGTGCTTTAAGGTTTTGTCCGTTATAGAGTGTAAAAGCAGCTACATCTTTATCGAGTGCGGGCACTGCAGCCGCATCCTCGATCACCAGACAGTTCTTAAGTCTGGCACCGGTATCCTCACCTGTTTTTGCATAGGAGACTTCACCGCCAAGTATTGATGCGGGGAGGTCGCTGCCCTTAAATGATCCGTCATCATCGTCCGGTACCAGGAAATGGAAAGCAGTAACAAGGAGCTTTTGTCCGTGTACCTTTGAATCAAGGATAAAGGCGGTTCCTGCAGAAAAATCATCGTCCTCTGTATACCAGTGAACATGGAATGAACACTCTGCTGCCAGTTGTTCTATTTCCTCGAAAGTCAATGCTGTCTTGGGGTTGGGAGTTGGCGTTGCGGTTTCGGTAACCTCAGGTGTTGCCGTGATATCTGTATTATTTCCGGTACTGCTGCCGGTATTGTTTATCTGACTTACGGGTGTTCCTTTTTCTATATCACAGCCTGCAAGCAGGAGTGAAAGTGTCAGTAAAACTGCTAAGATCCTAAACGTTTTTTTCTTCATATTGACAATCCTTCCCGGACCGAGATAAAAAACGGTCCAGCCAACATTATATATACTTGAGCGTAAAAATGCAAGAATAATAAAAATTTGAGTATTTTATTGAACAAAATATGCTAATGTGTTAAAATTAGAGGTTGTAAGATTGATTTTTGGAGGTAAGTATGAAAGTAGTAGTTTTATGCGGCGGGATCAGTACCGAACGTGATGTATCGCTTGTGTCCGGTATGAAGGTATATAAAGCATTAAAGGGAAAGGGCCATCAGGCTATCATGCTTGATGTTTACCTTGGATACAGTGGAAGCATCGATGGTATTTTTGAGAAAAATGTTGACTGGGATGAGATGACAAAAGGTATTACTGCCGACGCTCCCGATATAGAAGCTGTAAAGCGTATGAGAAAGGGCGATCCCGAAGTATTCTTCGGTGAGAACGTTATAGAGATCTGCCGCAAAGCTGACATAGTATTTATGGGACTTCACGGTGACTGCGGCGAGAACGGAAGAGTGCAGGCGGCATTCGACCTTTACAATATCAAATACACAGGTACGGATTATGCCAGTTCGGCCATGGCTATGGATAAGTCGGTGACCAAGAAGCTTTTTGAGGCGGATGGGATACCTACACCTGCTTCGGTAACCTTAAGCAAGGGAGACGAGTACAGACCTGAATACCCCTGCGTTGTAAAGGTTTGCTCGGGCGGTTCGTCCATAGGCGTATACATGGTTAATAATGACGCAGAGTATAAGAATGCTCTTGATGAAGCTTTCTGTTATGACGGAAAGGTTTTGGTTGAGCAGTTTATAAAAGGAAGAGAGTTTACCGACGGTGTATTTGACGGTAAGCCCCTGCCTGTAGTGGAGATAGCACCTAAGGAGGGCTTCTACGATTATAAGAACAAGTATCAGGAAGGTTCTACCATAGAGACCTGTCCTGCCGAAATAACAGATGAACAGACTAAGACCATACAGGAGATAGCTCTTAAGGCATACAATGCACTCGGTATAAAGACCTATGCACGTATGGATTTCATGATGGATGAAAAGACAGGTAAGTTCTACTGCTTAGAGGCAAACACTCTGCCCGGTATGACACCCACCAGCCTTATCCCTCAGGAAGCAAAGGCTATAGGGATCGATTTCCCAGAGCTTTGCGAAAAGATCATAGAGATCTCTTTAAAGAAATATCAATAAGACCGTCCGAAAGATAACAGATTGGAGAAGTATATGAAGAACATGACCTTACCTTGTATTGCCGAGGCTGTACACGGAAAATTGTATATAGACGGGCAGGAGTATACCCCGGATCTTGCTGTGTCCAAGGCTTCAGAGAAAAAGCTGCGTACAGAAGCAGAGGGTGTGGTCATAGATTCACGTCTTTGCAAGGAAAACTATGTGTTTGCAGCCGTAAAGGGCGAAAGGACGGACGGACATTCATATATCCCTTCGGTTTTAGCAAAGGGTGCACTGGGCTGTATATGCGAAAAGTTACCGGAGGCATTTGATAAAAAGCCCGATCCGGATGCGGAGCCCGCGTATGATCCGGTAAAAGAAGGCGCATATATTCTGGTGGAAAGTATTCTGCAGGCACTGAAGGATCTTGCTGCATATTACAGAAAACAGATAGCCGATGTTAAGATATTCGGTATAGTGGGAAGCGTAGGAAAGACCAGCACAAAAGAGCTTGTGGCAGCAGTGCTTTCCGAAAGCTTCAACACATTAAAAACAGACGGTAATTTTAATAACGAGATAGGAGTACCGCTCACACTTTTCAGGATCAGACCCGAACACGAGATGGCAGTGGTTGAGATGGGTATAAGTGATTTTTCCGAGATGGATAGGTTAGGCGCCATGGTAAAGCCCGATGCGGTCATCATGACCAACATAGGTCCGTGTCACTTGGAAAAGCTGGGAGACCTTGACGGAGTGTTAAAGGCAAAGACCGAGGTTTTAAACCATATCAAACCCGGCGGACTTCTGATACTCAATACGGATGATGAAAAGCTGAGATCCGTGTACGAGCTTAAAGGTTCAATGGAATCGGGTAAGCTTCAGGAAACCGAGCCTTGCTTAGCCAAGGGAGCAAAAGAGTCACTTTCGGGCCTTAGAGTTGCTTCATACGGAAAGACAGGAGATGTTTCATACCTCGATATAGAGAGCAGAGGCGTGGAAGGCAGCAACTTCCACTTTAAGATAAAACAGGGCGCTTTCGGGCTTCACGAAAAGACCATACCCGCAAGAGTACATATGCAGGGGACACATATGGTTATGAATTCGCTTGCAGCCTGCATAGCGGGACTTGAAGCAGGAATGGATGCTTTTTCTGTGACAAAGGGTATAGAAGCAGCCAGACCGGTAAAGGGCAGATGTTGTCCGAACTATACTGACAGGTACCTGGTAGTGGATGATTCCTACAATGCCAACCCTAAGTCCATGATGGCGGCAGCTGATCTCATGAGCGAGAGCGAAGGCCGTAAGGTTGTGGTGCTCGGTGACATGTTTGAGCTCGGAAGCGAGGAGAACAGGCTTCATTACGATACGGGTTCATATGTGGCTGAAAGAAGCATCGACCTGGCCATATTTATCGGTACTTTGGCGAAAAACATGTACGAAGGCTACATGGATAAAAAGCGCATCATACCTTCACTTGGGGAAAAAGCAGTATACTATGCTACCAAGGAAGAGTTTTTCGATAACCTTGCCACATGCGGCATAAGAGAAGGCGACACTATACTTGTCAAGGCTTCACATGGTATGGGATTTGCCGAGATAGTGGATAAGCTTGTAGAAAAAGGTACAAAGTTCAGGTTCGTAAAGGGCCGTGAATATATGGTACTTGATGATATCATGGGACTTCTCGCACAGACACACTGGGCATGTAACAGGAATAAAGAGACAGTGGCAAAGTCCATAGAGAATTCGCTCTGCTTCGGAATACTTGACGAGAACGGTGTACAGATCGCATTCGGACGTACGGTTACGGATTATGCCACCATGTTCTATGTATCGGATGTTGTAATAGATAAGGACCACCAGAAAATGGGCCTTGGCAGCAGGTTTGTGGAATTCATAAAGTCCGCACCCGAGCTTAAGGATCTTTGGGGTTTTTTGGGCACCACAAAAGCTTCGGGCTTTTATTCAAAGTTCGGCTTTGAAAAGAAGGATGATTTTTTTATGGCGATGCCCAAGACCAATGTCAAAGGGATATTTAATGTGAGCCCGGTAAAGTAAAGCTGAATTTTTAAGTAAAAATTTATTATGTTTAATAGTTAAATTGTGGTATAATAAATAATTAATATGGTTTACGTTGATAAGATGATTACAGAAGGCGTTTTACAGTACAGCAGCATAAACAGGGGAGATATGCCATGATATACTTTGATCACCTTCCGCTAGACCGGGATATTTTAAAGGCTTTAGGGGAATTATCCATCAACTATGTTTTCCAGCCCATCTTTTATTCTGACGGCAAGACGATATTTGCATATGAAGCATTGATGCGTCCTACGGAGATGACGGTTACGGAACTCATAGACATATATCAGAAAGAAAATAAGCTCCATGTATTGGAGGTAGCTACATTTTTCGGAGCTATGCAGGAGTATCAGCTGCGCGGATACACCGAGCACTTAAGCATGAACTCATTTCCTTCGGAAAGCTTCACGGATGATGAAGGAAAAGCATTTATAGAGTATTACGGGGACATAAACGGGCTTACCATTATCGAGATACTTGAGTATCCGTATACCGATATGTCTGCGGTAAGAGGAAAGAAGATAGCCGCAGCCCGTCATAATCTTAAGATAGCCATAGATGATTTCGGGTCAGGTATCAACAATATCGAGATCGTAGACCTTTACGCACCGCATATTGTAAAGCTTGACAGAGAGCTCATCATGGATATAGACCAGAACAAATTCAAACAGAAATACGTAAAGCAGCATGTGACCGAGTTCCACAGGAGAAAGATGCTTGTGGTAGCGGAAGGCATCGAGCGCGAGGAAGAGTTTGAATTTTTAAAGAGTATCGGGGTTGATTTCTATCAGGGGTATTTCTTAGGAAGACCGGCGTAAGGAAAGCACCGCATTAACAAACCTCTCATTGAGGGTAAGTTGACTGATGAGATATAAAATATAACTAATGTGGAAAGGGGGTTCCTCATATATCTAATGGGGAATAAAAGAAGGTATGATAGCAAAAAGTACAGTCAGTGAAGTCCAGATCTACAGAAACAGTGCATCCGTTATAAGAAATGGCGAGATCACATTAAAGGAAGGCCGCAATATCGTATATATCGGCGGTATGACCACTACAGCCAAAACAGAAGATTTTGTGCTCCAGTTTCCTGAGAACATAAAGGCTGTAAATGTCCAGATCATATCCTGGAACGATATGGACTCTGACGAAGTTAAAGAATCTGAAGAAATACAGAAGAAGATCGCAGAAGTAGATTATCAGATAGAAACATGCACACTGTTAAAGGAACTCAGGAAGACCAACGGTGATTTCTCAGGCAGAATGGATGTATCTGTTGAAGCTCAGGAGCAGTACATGGTAGCACTTCCGAGACAGCTCATGGACCTTCATAAGCAGCTGACCGACTTGAACGAGGAAAAGGACAAGCTCTTAAAGGATTATGAGAAGGCAGTAAAGGAAGAAGAAAAGCCCATTATCATGGCTGAGCTTATAGCTGAAGCTGAAGGCTCAATACCCTTTATACTCAGATACCAGGAAAAGACCGGTAGCTGGAAGCCTAAGTATGAAGTAAGATTCAAGGGAAACGAACAGCCTCTTGAAGTAAGCATGAAGGCAAGGATATTCCAGAATTCGGGCGAAGACTGGAAGCAGGTAAAGACCACACTGTATACCGGTAACCCCGCTAAATTCCAGGGACTTCCCGTACTTGATCCCGTACAGGTATCCATATACGAAGAGCCCGAGAGACGTTCAGTTGCCATGGACGGCATGGCTTTTGCAGGTATGGCCATGGCTTCGGCACAGGCGATGTCAGCACCTGCTAACGGCATGCTGGGTATGGGCATGGCACCTATGATGAAGATGGCAAACATGCA